>DATAQP010000496.1:0-4372 GCA_036264595.1 Allostellaceae bacterium | reverse complement strand
CGCCGCCTGGGACGACGACTTCCTCGCAAGCCTTATCGCCAAATGATCGCTTCACCCGATTCCCCTGTCATTCCTTGACCGGGCGGTCGCGCGGGCCGGCGAAGGCGGTGAGCACCCCGTGCAAGGTGCGGACCTCCTGCTCGGTGCATTGCGCGCGCTGCAGCAGGTTGCGGATGTTGCGCACCATGCTCGGCCGCTTGTCCGCATTGCGCAGGAAGCCGCTGCGGTCGAGCGCCTCCTCGAGATGCTCGAAGAGGCTGATCAGCGACTTCTTGCTCGCCGGCACGCTGTCGCCGGTCGGCAATTCGACCGGCGGCGTCGCGTCCCCCGCGGTGAACCACTCATAGCCGACGAGCAGCACCGCCTGAGCAAGGTTGAGCGACGAGAAGGCCGGATTGAGGGGGACCGAAATCACCGTATCGGCGAGCACGACATGGTCGTTGAGGAGGCCGGCCCGTTCCGGTCCGAAGAGGATGCCGCAGGCCCTGCCCTCGCCGATCCGCATGCGCAGCTCGGCGGCGGCCTGGCGCGGCGTCACCACCCGCTTCACCATGTCACGGTCGCGCGCCGTCGTCGCATAGACGTGGTGGAGATCGCCAACCGCCGCCTCGACGGTATCGAACAGCTTGGCCTGGTCGAGCACGACATCGGCGCCGCTCGCCGCCGAGCGCGCCTTGTCCGACGGCCAGCCATCGCGCGGCGCCACCAGGCGCAGATCGGTCAGGCCGCAATTGAACATGGCGCGCGTCGCCGTGCCAATATTCTCGCCGAGCTGGGGATTGACCAGCACGATCGCCGGGCCGCCGGCGACGCTCGGGCGGCGATAGTCGGTGCCCGCCATAGACCTAATCTCGTCGTCCCTCGCGCCACAGCCGGTAGGTCAGGCTATCATGCAGCGCGTTGTAGGAAGCGTCGATGATGTTGGTCGAGACACCCACCGTCGACCAGGTGCCGCCCGTTCCATCTGCGGTCTCGATCATCACGCGGGTGACCGCCTTGGTGCCGTCCTGCGGCGTCAGGATACGTACCTTGTAATCGGAGAGACGGATGGATTCGAGCTCGGGGAAGGTCGGGATGAGCGCTTGGCGCAAGGCGGAATCGAGCGCGTTGACCGGGCCATTTCCTTCGGCAACGGTCATCACGCTGCGGCCGCCCACCTCGACCTTGATCGTCGCCTCGGAGAGGGTGACGAGCTCACCGCGTGCGTTCCAGCGCCGCTCATCGATGACGCGAAAGCTGGTCAGGCGGAAATATTCCGGCACGTCGCCGAGCGCGCGGCGCGCCAGGAGCTCGAAACTCGCCTCGGCCCCGTCATAGGCGTAGCCGGTAAATTCGCGCGCTTTGACGAGATCGAGCAGCGCGCCGAGCCGGTCATTACCCTCCCTTGCGAGGCGGGGATCGACCTCGATATCGAGCTCGCGCAAGCGAGCGATCAGATTGGAGCGTCCGGCCTGATCGGAGACGACGACATGGCGACGATTGCCAACAGCATCCGGGTCGATGTGCTCGTAGCAGCGCGGGTCCTTCGCGATCGCCGAGACATGCAGCCCGCCCTTGTGGGCGAAGGCGGCCTCGCCGACATAGGCGGCATGGCGGTTCGGCGGCCGATTGAGCCGCTCGTCGAGCAGCCTCGAGACATGCGTCAGGCTGCGCATTCCCGCCGGGGTGATTCCGGTCTCAAAGCCCATCTTGAGGACGAGAGACGGGATGAGCGAGACGAGATTGGCATTGCCGCAGCGCTCGCCGAGCCCGTTCAGCGTGCCCTGAACGTGGCGCACGCCGGCACGCACGGCGGCGAGCGAGTTGGCGACAGCGTTCTCGGTGTCGTTGTGGCAATGGATGCCGAGACGCTCGCTGGGAATCGTCCGCGCTACCTCGCCGACGATGCGAGCGACCTCGTCGGGCAGACTGCCGCCATTGGTATCGCAGAGCACGATCCACCGCGCGCCCGCCGCCAGCGCTGCTTTCAGGCAGTCGAGCGCGAAGCCGGGATTGGCCTTGTAGCCGTCGAAGAAATGCTCGGCGTCGAAGATCGTCTCGTCGAGGCGTTGCGCCGCCAGCGCCACACTATCGGAAATCATCCCGACATTCTCGGCGAGCGAGACGCTGAGCGCGGTCTCGACATGGAAGTCCCAGGTCTTGCCGACCAGGCAGGCGATTTTTGCGCCGCTGGCCAGCGTTGCCGCCAGACCGGGATCGTTCGACGCGCTGCGCCCGGAGCGCCGCGTCATGCCGAAGGCGGTGATGCGGCCGTGCTTCAGCGCCGGCGGTGTCCTGAAGAAGGCGTCGTCGGTCGGATTGGCACCCGGCCAACCACCCTCGATGTAGTCGATGCCGAGCCGGTCGAGCTCGCGCGCGATCGCCGCCTTGTCGGCAGGATTGAAATCGACCCCCTGGGTCTGCGCGCCATCGCGCAACGTGGTGTCGTAGAGATAGATGCGCTCGCCGCTCATGAGGGTGTTTTAGTCGCCGCACGCGCGGACACCAAGGAAAAGCAGCTGGCGGCGAATTGAGCCGCAAGAAGCGGGATGGCGCGGTCGGAAGACGCTGCGAAACTCCTGGGCCGGATCATTGGCCGCAGCGAAGGGGTGCCATGATGTCGTACCGCAATAGTCTTCTCGCCAGTATGGTCGCCGTCGCCCTCGTGGCCGGTGCCGCCGGCTGCTTTGCTCAGAGCGGCGGCAAGCCTCCTACCCCGCCCGTTGCCGAGGCGCCGGCCAACGGCGAGGTCGAGACGCTGAAGGAGCGGCTGAGCGACAAGGCGAGCGACGAGCAGCGCGTCGACAATTGCAAGGTGCCGCTCGATCGCCGCGGCGCGAAACCTCGACCCGAAGGTTGCCGGTCGGACGAGGCGAGCGCGACGCCGCCGAAGCTGCCCTGACATCAGCCCTTTTTCGCCTCCGCCGCCGGCGCCAGCGCGACCGCCGCCTCGGTGGTGAGCAGGAGGAAGGTAAAGCTCTCCTGGAGATAGAGGCGCACGGCGGCATCGGTGTGGCTGAGATAGCCGATCGAGACGTCCTGGCCGACATGGAGGTCGAAATCGCCGCCGCGCGTGGTGACGACGAAGGCACCGGCGATCGCCGGCGCCCATATGATGTCCCTGTCTATCAGTTGCTTGATATGGTCGATGACCGGGTAGCCGTGGTCGCTGCTCTCGTCGAGGGCGGTATAAACGTCGGCGCCGAGCAGCACCGAATAGGGACCGTTGACGCCGACAAGACGCAGCTGGCTGAGCGCCTCCGCGATGGCTTCGGGATAGTGCCGCACGTCGGTGGGCAGCGTCATCGCGGGATTGCTGGTGCCCTGGCGGATGCCCTGGATACCCGCCGCCGCGTAGCCCTCAAAGATGGCGCCGTCCTCGGCGAAGGCGATCTGGCGTGCCGCATCCTTCAGTGGCTGCCAATCCGAATCGTTGGCGCCGCGCTGGACGTCGTCGATCGCCTGACGATCGAGCTCGAAGGGAACGCGGATCTCGACCAGCGCCTTGACCTCGCGCTGGCGGGCGATGATGCCCTCAGCCGGCGCCGCGATGCTGCGCAGATGGCCGGTGCCGACGGCGGAGAGCTTCTCGCCACCGGGCCCCTGCAGATCGACGACGCGCCGACCCGCGAGATAGCTCTTGAGCGTGCGTGACGCCTCTTCCTCGATCTGCGCCCAGGCGGCGCTGGAGATGGGGGCGAGCTCGCGATGCAGGTTATTCATGCCTTGCGACTCCTTTGAGCGAGCCGATGCCGAGCGAACCATCAGACATCGGAGTAGGTTGTGACGGAGGCGCCGCCGCTTCCCCTGGCGCGGCGTCCGCCGCCGCCTCGAGAAAATCCGCGGTCGGCACGAAGAAGATATTGCCGGTGACAGCGCGGCTGAAGTCGAGCAGCCGGTCGTAATTGCCCGGCGGCCGTCCGACGAACATGTTGTCGAGCATCTGCTCGATGGTGCGCGGCGAGCGGCTGTAGCCGATGAAATAGGTGCCGAACTCGCCCTGCGACGCCTGGCCGAACGGCATGTTGTCGCGCAGAATCTTGATCTCTTTCCCGTTCTCGACGATGGTGGTGAGCGCGCTGTGCGCCGAGGTCGGCTTAACGGAATCGTCCAATTCGATATCGGAAAGCTTGGTGCGGCCGATGATGCGCTCCTGCGCTTCGGTCGAGAGCGCGTTCCAGGCGCCAAGATCGTGCAGATACTTCTGCACAATGACGTAGCTGCCGCCGGCAAAATCCGGATCCTCGTCGCCGATGACAACCGCGTCGGCAGCCGCTTGTCCCCTCGGATTTTCCGTGCCGTCGACGAACCCGATCAGATCGCGGTCGTCAAAGTAACGGAAGCCATGCACCTCGTCGACCGGCGAAACAGCATCTCCGAGACGCGCCATGAT
>DATAQP010000464.1:0-5998 GCA_036264595.1 Allostellaceae bacterium | reverse complement strand
TTGGCAAGCTGGGCGCGGTCGCGCGCGAGCTGCGCCTCGGCCTGCCTCGCTTGCGCCTCGGCGGCGCGGCTGTCGAGGACGAAGAGCGAATCGCCGGCCTTGACCTCCTGGCCATCGCGGATCGGCACCTTGGCGATCTGGCCGTCGATCCGCGATTTGACGACGACGGTCGCAACGGGCTGCACCGTGCCGATGGCCTCGAGCCGCATCGGCACTGGCTTGCGGATGACCGGGGTGGCGACGACCGGCACCGCCTGGGGCGCGCGCGCTACCTGCTTGGGCTGCGCGGCGAGGTGGAAATTTTCGTAGGCAACGCCCGCACCGCCGAGGACGGCGATGAAGACGATGACGATCAGCGCACGCTTCATCAATTCACTATCCCACCCTGCGCCTCGACCCCGTGTGCATCTTCCGTGCGTCATCGATCGACGCGGAGAACTCAGCCGTTGCCCCATGTCCATATAAGGCCGGACGGCCTCACTAATCCCCTCGTTATCCCCGCTGCGCGACATATTTTGCGGTTGAGTCCGCCTTGGTATGCTGCAGTGCGAATTTGTTCGCTGCAACGCGAAAGATACCGCCGGGTTCCGAATCCTCGGCAGACCGCACGTCACGACACGCCGCAGGGTTAACTTTATCGCATAGATCCTTACCGTCTTCCTTACTTTTTGCCAAATGACGTATCGGTGAAAAGAGCGCCCATCGCGCCGAAGGAAGGAACAACGGCGCGACTATCACGTCGAGCTTATGGCAACCTGACGTAATCCGAACCGGTACAGCCGGATGCTTGCCGAGCACGGCGTTTAGCGCCACGATGGCCGCATGAGTCGGGCGCGGCCTCTATCACCCGGCATGAGAGGAGAGTTCGTGGGCGGCTTTGGCAACATCGCCCGCGCCTTCGTCAGCCGGAACTGCCGGCTCTTCGCCGCCGGCAATGCGATCTCGTTGATCGGCACTTGGTTGCAGCGCGTCGCCGTCGGCTGGCTCGCCTGGCAATTGACCCATTCCGGCACTTGGCTCGGCCTCGTCGCCTTCGCCGATCTCTTCCCGACCGTGGTGCTCAGCCCCTGGGCCGGGGCGCTCGCCGACCGGCGCGACCGCGTGCGCGACGATATCCGCCATGCCGACGGCAACTTCGCCGCCGCCATGGTCGAGGGCTATGTCTATGCCGCGCGCCATCCCGGCATCGGCGCCATGCGCTGCTCATGGCGGCCACCTCGCTCGGCACGCGCGGCTTCATCGAGCTGCTGCCCGGCTTCGCCGACAGCGTGTTCGGGCGCGGTCCGCAGGCGCTCGCCTGGATGACGGCGACGGTCGGGCTCGGCACCGTCCTCGGCGGGTTGTGGATGGTGCGCCGGCCGGCGATCGCTGGGCTGACCTCAGTGGTCTTCGGCAATACGCTGCTGATGACGGCGACGCTGCTCGGCTTCACCGCGACGGCGCGGTTCTGGGTCGCGCTGCCTTGTCTGGCCGTCGCCGGGTTCGGTCTCGTCGTCAGCGGCATCGGCGCGCAGACCTTGGTGCAGAGCGCGGTCGCCACGGCGATGCGCGGCCGTTTCATGGCGCTCTACGGCATGATCTATCGCGGCGGCCCGGCGCTCGGCGCCTTCGTCATGGGCATGGCCTCCGAGCGAACCGGGCTGCGCGCCCCGGTCGCTGTCGGCGCATTCCTCTGCGCTCTCTACTGGCTGTGGGTGCGACCGCAGCAGCCGCTGGTCGCCGATCGGCTGGAAGCGGCGCCGGAGAGCGCCGAATGACGCCCATAACCCGGCGACGCCTCTTCTGCTTCGGCCTCGGCTACAGCGCGCTCACGCTGGCGCGACGCCAGCAGGCAAATGGCTGGGCTGTCGCCGGAACCTGTCGCGGCGAGGACAACCGCGATGCGCTGGCGCGCGAGGGCATCGCCGCCCATCTCTTCGACCGCGACCGGCCGCTCGACGACGTCGCGGCGGCGCTCGCC
This sequence comes from Allostellaceae bacterium, assembly GCA_036264595.1. Lineage (GTDB taxonomy): Bacteria > Pseudomonadota > Alphaproteobacteria > ATCC43930 > CGMCC-115725 > URHD0088. Next base: position 4,038 of record DATAQP010000464.1, on the reverse strand, counting down.
GGCACGACCCACCTCCTCAGCTCGGTACCGCCCGACGCGACGGGCGATCCGGTGCTCGCGCTCCACGGCAGTGCCATTGCAACGCTCGGGCGGAGTCTCGAATGGGCGGGCTATCTCTCGACGACAGGTGTCTATGGCGACCGCGCCGGCGGCTGGGTCGACGAGAGCGCGGCGCTCCAGCCCACCGGAGAGCGCGGCCGCCGGCGCTGTGCCGCCGAGGCAGCCTGGCTCGATCTCTGGCGGCAGCATGGCGTGCCGGTACATCTTTTTCGCCTCGCCGCGATCTATGGGCCGGGGCGCAGCGCCCTCGACCAGGTGAGAGCGGGCACGGCACGGCGCATCGACAAGCAAGGCCAGGTCTTCTCGCGCATTCACGTCGAGGACATCGCCACCGTGCTCCAGGCTTCGATGGCATGGCCCCATCCGGGAAGGGTCTACAATGTCTGCGACGATATGCCGGAGGCGCCGCAGACGGTCATCGCCTTTGCTTGTACGCTACTCGGCGTTGCGCCGCCGCCGCTGGTCTCTTTCGAAGCGGCCGATCTTTCGCCGATGGCGCGCAGCTTCTACGATGACAACAAGCGGGTCGCCAATACGCGCATGAAGGAGGAACTCGGCATCCGTCTGCGCTATCCCGACTACCGGGCCGGGCTGCGTGCGCTCATGGCAGACGATCAGGCGGCGAAGGTACCACCATCGTAGTGGCGTGACCGCAGGACGCCGGCAACGTTACATCAAAGCGGTGAGAATGCTCCGGAGGCGCGCGAGATCGGCCTCGCCGGAGAGGCGGTGATCGCCATCCTTGATCAGGGTCAGGGTGACATCCGCACTGGCGAGCCGCTCGGCCAGACGCAGGCTGGTCGGCCAGGGCACGTCGCGATCCGCCATGCCATGGAGCAGGCGCACCGGGCAGGACAGCGCGACCGGTCCGCGGAGCAACAGATGCGCCCGGCCCTCCTCGATCAGCCGATGGGTCAGAAGATAGCCGGCCGGATCGTATTCCGAAGGAACGGTGAGCGACCCGCCCTGCCGCATCGCCTGCTGCTGGGCTGGCGACAGGCGTCGCCACATCAGATCCTCGGTCGCGTCGGGAGCCGCCGCGATGCCGACGAGCGCAGCAATGCGGGCCGGCCGGGCGAGGGCGGTGAGCAGCATGAGCCAACCGCCGATGCTCGAGCCGACGAGAATCTGCGGTCCCGCCGTCAGCGCATCGAGGACAGCGAGGACATCGTCACGCCAGCGCCCGATCGTCGCTTCGGCGAATTCGCCCGACGAGGCACCGTGGGCGAAATAGTCGAAGCGCAGGAACGCTTGGCCGCGGGCGCGGCAGAACGCCTCGAGCGCCATCGCCTTGCTGCCCGTCATGTCCGACCTGAAGCCGCCGAGGAAGACGATGCCGGGCGACTTGCCGTCGAGCCGGTGGTAGGCGATTGTCGCGCCGTCGGCGCGTGCTAATATTGGCGGTTTGTTCACAAGCTCGCCCGACGGCGTCGCGATCGGATCCATATCACTATCTGTAACTATGACCGCGACCGAATCAAGCATGCCGGCTGAGGGCCGGCCGCCGCGCGTGCTGCAGGTTCTTCCCCGTCTCGTCAGCGGCGGGGTCGAGCGCGGCACGATCGAGATCTCCGCCGCGCTCGTCGCCGCCGGCTGGGGCAGCTATGTCGCGTCGGCGGGCGGCAAGATGATGCATGAGCTGACGCGCCACGGCGCCACCCACATCACGCTGCCGCTCGCCTCGAAGAACCCTCTCGTCATGCGCGGCAACATCGCCCGCCTCGCCACGCTTATTGAGGAGCACGACATCGACATCGTCCATGCGCGCAGCCGGGCACCGGCGTGGAGCGCCTGGGCGGCCAGCCGGCGTACCGATCGCCATTTCGTCACCACCTTTCACAATGCCTATGGCGACGCGACGCGGCTGCGCCGGTGGTACAACTCTGTGATGGGGCGCGGCGAACGCGTCATCGCCATCTCGTATTTCGTCGCCGACCACGCCGCCAGCGTCTACGGCATCGGCGCCGACCGGCTGCGCGTCATTCATCGTGGCGTCGATCTCGCGCGCTTCGATCCGCAGCACATCTCGGCCGAGCGGCTGATCCAGCTCGCCAAGCGCTGGCGCCTGCCCGACGACCGCCCGATCGTCATGCTGCCTGGCCGGCTGACCCGCTGGAAAGGTCAGCTCGATCTCGTCAGCGCGATCGCTGCGCTCGGCCGCCGCGACCTGCTCTGCCTGCTGGTCGGCTCGGATGAGGGGCGCCCGTCCTTTCGCCGCGAGCTCGAGACGACGATCGCCGCGCGCGGGCTCGGCGAGGTCTTTCAGCTCGTCGACGATTGCAACGACATGCCGGCGGCGCTGATGCTCGCCGACGTCGTGGTTTCCGCCTCGAACCGGCCGGAAGGCTTCGGCCGCGTCATCGTCGAAGCCCAGGCGATGGGGCGACCGGTCGTCGCCACCGACCATGGCGGCGCCCGCGAGACGATATTGCCCGACGAGACCGGCTGGCTGGTATCGCCGGGCGATCCGCAAGCCCTGGCCGACGCGATCGCCGAGGCGCTTTCGCTCAGCGCCGACGAGCGCGCGATCCTCGCCGAGCGCGCCATCGCGCATGCGCGGGCGGGGTTCGGCATCGAGCGGATGTGCGCCGAAACGCTCGCCGTCTATCGCGAGATCCTCTTTCCGGCAGCACGCGCCGCGACGGTCGCGCGCGATCCCGAGGCGGCGTGAGCGACGCGCCGGCCTCGCCCATGCGGTCCGGGCGCCCGCGCATCCTCGTCATCAAGCTCGGCGCGCTCGGCGATTTCGTCCAGGCAATGGGTCCCGCCGCGGCGATCCGCGCGCATCATGCCGATGCGGAAATCATCCTGCTGACGACGGCGCCGTTTGCCGAGCTGGCGCAGCGCGCCCCCTATTTCGACGCGGTCTGGATTGACGAACGGCCGGGACTGCTCGCGCCGCGCGGCCTCGCCACCTTGCGCCGCCGGCTGCGTGAAGCAGGCTTCACCCGGGTCTACGATCTGCAGACGAGCAGCCGGTCGAGCAGCTATTTCCATCTCATCGGCCCCGGCGCACGCCCGCAATGGAGCGGGATCGCCCGCGGCGTCTCGCACCCGCACGACAACAAGCGGCGCAATTTCATGCACACGATCGACCGCCAGGCCGATCAGCTACGCCGTGCCGGCATCGCTGCGGTGCCGCCGCCCGAGCTCAGCTGGGCGGCGACCGATATTGCCCGTTTCGCCCTGCCGGAACGTGTCGTCGTACTTGTCCCCGGCGGGGCGGCGCATCGCCCCGCGAAACGCTGGCCGGTCGGCCATTATGGCGAGCTCGCCGCCGCCATCGCCGCTCGCCAGACCGTGCCGCTCGTCATCGGCGGCAAGCAGGAGACGACGCTTGCCGCCGCCATCGTGGCGCGCTGCCCGACGGCGCGCGACCTCACCGGCCAGACGAGCTTCGGCGACATCGTCGCGCGCGGCCGCCACGCCCTGCGCGCGATCGGCAACGACACTGGACCGATGCATCTCCTGGTTGCCGCCGGTTCCAAGGCGACCGTGCTCTATTCGGGCGCCTCAGATCCCGCCCTGACGGCGCCGCGCGGCGTTGAGGTGGTTGTCCTGCAGCGCCCCAACCTGACAGATCTCGCGGTCGCCGAGGTTGCCGCCACGCTCGGCTTCGGCTAAACCCCGGGCATGACCGTCACAATCACCTTGCCGGACGGCGCGACCAGAAGCTATCCCGGCCCCGTCACCGGCGCTGAAATCGCCGCCTCGATCGGCCCTGGCCTCGCTAAGGCGGCCATCGTCACGCGCGTCGACGGCGAACTCAAGGATCTCTCGGCACCGATTGCCGGCGACGCCCGGATCGTCATCGTCACGCGCGACTCGCCCGAGGCGCTCGAGGTGCTGCGCCATGACGCGGCGCATGTCCTCGCCGAGGCGGCGAAGGAGCTCTACCCCGACGTCCAGGTGACCTTCGGCCCGGCGACCGAGAACGGCTTCTACTACGATTTCGCCCGCGACGAGCCGTTCACCCCG
>DATAQP010000594.1:0-3534 GCA_036264595.1 Allostellaceae bacterium | reverse complement strand
CGGCGGAGATGGCGATAGGCTCGCCGAGGCCAAGCTCGAAGGCCTCGTAGGACCCGCCTGACCCGACCCGTCCCTCGGCCTTGTTGGCGAGCAGGATCACCGGTGTCTTGCCGCGCCGCAACCAGTCGGCGAAATGCTTGTCGAGCGGGGTGACCCCGGTTCGTGCGTCGATCACGAAGAGGACGACGTCGGCATCGGACACCGCGCGATCGGTTTGCCGCCGCATGCGCGCCGACAGGCTGTCGTCCATCATCTCTTCGAGGCCAGCCGTGTCGATGACGCGGAAGTTGAGGTCGGCGAGGCGCGCATCGCCCTCGCGACGGTCGCGCGTCACCCCCGGCGTGTCGTCGACCAGGGCAAGCCGCTGCCCGACCAGCCGGTTGAACAGAGTCGATTTTCCGACATTGGGCCGACCGATGATGGCGGCGGTGAAGCTCATGCCTATCAGCTATCGCATCGCGATGAGATCGGCCTCGTCGGTCAGGACGTAAAGGGTCTCGTTGGCGATGATCGGCGTCAGGAAGGTGCCGTCCGGCAATTCGACACGGCCGAGCGCCGCGCCGGTATAGGGCGAGAACGACATCGCCTCGCCATTCGAGGCGACGACGATCAGCCGGTCGCCGCCGAGGATCGGACCGGACCAGGTCATGCTGCCCTTCTTCTTCTTCAGATCCTCGTAGCGCGGCAGCTCCTCGACCCAGCGCACGCGGCCGTCGCGCCGGGTGAGGCAGATCAGCTCGCTGTCATTGCTGATGACGAAGATGAAGTCACCCGCCACCCAGGGCGACTCGGTGCCGCCGATATCCTGCTCCCAGATGCGCTCGCCGGTTCTGAGATCGATCGCCACCATGCGGCCGCTATGGCTGACCGCATAGACGCGGCCACGATCGATGACTGGACGGCCGCGGATATCGGCGAGCGCCGACAGCGCATCGGTGCGGCGCGCCGCGGCGAGGTTGTCGGTCCAAAGCTGGCGGCCGTTCTCGACACGCAGGGCGAAGAGCTCGCCCGAGGAATAGGCGGCGACGACCACGTCGCCCTCGACGGCTGGGCTGGCGCCGCCAAGCAGCCCGGCGGTCTCCGGCGTTCCCGAATGCGTCCATAGCGTCCGGCCGTCGCTGGTCGCCAGCACCTGGAGCTGGTTGTCGACGGTGATGGCGAAGACGCGGCCGTCGGACACGGTCGGTGCGCTGCGCAGCGGCGCAACGACGCCCTGCCGCCAGATCTCCTTGCCGGTATTGGCGTCGAACGCGACGATCTGGCCGTAGCCAGTGGTCACGAAAATACGATCTTCGGCATAGGCGACACCGCCGCCGAAAGCCGGTCCGGCATCCTCAGGCTTGGCGCTGGTCGACCAGACCTGCTTGCCCGTCTTGCGCTCGAAGGCGCTGACCGTCGAATCGGCGTCCATGGCATAGACGCGATCGCCGAAGGCGACGGGCGGCGCGAGAATGCGGCCGTAACGCGATGAGCCGTCGCCGATGCTGCTTCGCCAGCTGGTCTGGATGTCGTCGCCGAGGGCGACGTGCTGCATGACGTGATTGGGATAACCGCCCGCCTCCGGCCAATCGTTGTTGACGACCGGGCGCGGTAAGCGAACCTCGAGCGCGGCGATCTCCGGATCGGGCTCGAGCTGCTTGTCGAGACGGAGCACGGAGAGCCGCTCGCCGGGCAGAGGCGGCTTCGTCGTCTCGCAGGCGACAAGCAGGAGTGCCGGGAGGAGGACGAGCAGCGAGCGCAAACCAGCCTTCATTGCGGACCTCAGTGGGGCAGAGCTCAGTTGGGCGTACCTCAGCTCGAGAGCGCGGCGCTCATCTCCGCGGCCCGCGCCCTGAGCCCCTGCGGAGCCGTAAGATCGTCGGCCAGGCTTTTGTAGATGTCGCGCGCCTCGTTGCGCTCGCCGGCGCGCAGATGCGCGAGGGCGGTGATCTCGAGGGCGGAGGGCCGCCACGGATTGCCCGGGCTGGTCAGTCCGGCGATCTCGCCGATGATCGCCTTGGGGTCGCCCGAATGCATCTCGTGGAGCGCGGCGAGCAAGGTCGCCAGATCGCGATAGACGGTATCGACGGAGCCGTCCTGGGCGATCGCATTGTAGGCGGCAATGGCGGCCGCCTCGTCGCCGGCGCGGGCGCGCAAGGCGGCTTCCTGGAGGCGTGCCAGCGTTGCCTGGCCCCCGCCGGAGCTGCGGGCCAGGGCGGCGAAATCATCGGCCGCTCGCGCCAGCTCGTTCTTCTGCGCCAGCTCCACGGCTGCGGCATAGCGGATGCTCTCGGCGCGCTGGACGCGCGCCTGGTATTCGCGCCAGCCGACCGTCCCGGCGGTAATGAGAACGATAGCCACGGCAAGACCGACGACATATTGGCCGTAGCGCTCCCATAGCTTGGCGAAATTGTCGCGCCGAAGCTCCTCGTCGATCTCGCGGAAAATATCGCTCATCGTGTCACGCCGCGCCCACGATCCCGTGGCGCCGGCAGCTCAGCCGGCCAGACGAGCACGGCACTTCGAAGTGGGACAAGAACCTCATTCCTCCATTTCGCCCCACCCGATTGGCAGTTCCAGGACCGTTTCGGGGCGGCTCTACGGGCATTCGACCCTCAGATACCGCGTTAGCACCCTATACGGCAAGCGGCGTCTGCCCGCCCCGGAAAGGCCACGCCGGGATGCTGGACGGACGCTCCGAAATCGGGAAAACTAGCTCCATGGCAATTCGATGACGGCATAGAAGGCTACGGGAACGTATGAGCCGGCAGACCATGGAGCCGTTCCGCCTCGCCGACTATCGGGCAAAGCGAAAGACCATCTATTTCAATCGGATCGAACTCAATCAGCTGCTCGCTGTCTACAGCCGTTACGTGATCCGCGGCGAATGGCGAGACTATGCGATCGATCATCGCGATGGGTTTGCCCTGTTTTCGGTGTTCCGCCACTCGCAGGAGAGCCCCGCCTTCAGCATCATGAAATGCGTCGGCGGCAACCGGCAGGGCGATTTCCTGGTCTATAGCGGTCGCCAGAAGCTGCGGGCCGGCAAGACCCTCGGCGAGGTTCTCGACATCTTCCAGCGCAAGCCGGCGCTGGTTCGCGGCGGCTTCTAAGCGCTCAGCCGTCAGGCGGCGCGACCGGCCCGGTCGCGTTGGGATAGGCCTTGATCAGCCGATCGACCGTCGCGCGAGCGTCGTAGTCGCCAGTCTCGAGCGCGTGCAGCAAGGCGACGTCGATCACGATCTGCGTGCGGCTGTCGACATAGGGGCTCGGACTGGCATATCCGCCCCAATAGCGGCCCATCAACGGTCCACCGAAGCGATTGGCCGGATGCCAGTCGGGCGCATAAAACGGGTCGTAATCCGGCTCGACGATGCTGTCGAAATTGGTTCGCATGTTGCTGGCGCGGAAGCCGGCATATCCCTGAGCAAGGGCGATCTGCGCCGCGTGCCACAGAGCGAAATCGAAAGCCTGTGCGCTCTCCGCCGCCTTCACCTGCTGGAGCGCATCCGGCGAGCGAAAGCTGCGCTGGCTCGGGCCGGTATAGCTTACCTG
>DATAQP010000390.1:0-5542 GCA_036264595.1 Allostellaceae bacterium | reverse complement strand
CCCCTCTCCCGCGTGCGGGAGAGGGTCAGGGTTAGGGCTGGACGACGAGGACTTTCCGGCACCATCGGAAGCAGGGCGCGAACCCTCACCCTGCCCTCTCCCGCACGCGGGAGAGGGTTCAATAGATGCCGATGGCCGATCCATATCGCTCATCATCATCGCCTCTGGAATTGCGGGCTGGCGAGCAGCAGGGCGAGACCGACGCGGCGGTCGGGAGCGCGGCGGATCGCCTGCAGCGCCTCCTCCGGCAGCGCGTCGCCGAGGCTGGAAGACGCCATGGCGACGGGGTCGGGCGGATCGGGCAGCCGGTTGGCGAAGGCCTGACACCATTCGGCGCGGCGCAGGACGGATTCGGGCGAGATCCACGCCGTCGCGACATCGGGCCAACCCGCCGGCGAGGGCGCGACGAAAGCCGGCTGATCGAGCACGCGCAGGCTGCCGACGAGCCCGTCGGCCGGCACGTCCTTGAGGCCGCTGGCGCGGCAAGCGGCGACGACCAGCTCGGTCGGGGTCTTCACCTTGGCGAAGGGCAGCTGCCAGGACGCCGGCTCGGCGATGACGGCGTCCATCACGTGCCTGAGATCGCCATCCGTGTCACGATAGCGCTTGGCGATACGCTCGATCGCGGCCGGCGGCGGATCGTCTGATATGAAATGGCGCGCCAGCTTTACCGCGATGTGACGCGCCGTCGCGGGATGGCGCGCGAGGTCGCGCAATGCCGCCTCGCCCTCGCCGGCACCGTCTTCGGCATAGAAGCGCCCGAGCAGCACCTTGGTGCCGGGCTCGTGGATCTGCGGCACGAAACGAAAGGTACCCGGATTGGGATCCTGGAGCCGCGCGATGGTCCAGCCGGTCAGGATGCGGGCGAGCGCCTCGACATCCTTCTGGCTGTAGCCGCCATCGACGCCGAGCGTGTGCAGCTCGAGAATCTCGCGACCGAGATTCTCATTGAGCCCCTTGTCGCGGCGCCGGCCGAAGGGCGAGTTCGGGCCGATCGACTGGACGTTGTCGAGATAGAAGCCCATCCCCGGATGGCGCGCGACGGCGAGCAGCATGTCGGCGAAGCGGCCGGTGACATGCGGGCGGATCGCCTCGCGCTCGAAGGCGCCGACGAAGCCGCGCACCACCGGGCGCAGCGCCGAGACGGTGAAATGGTTGCTCCAGAAGAAAACCAGGCGCTCGAGCAGCGGCGTCTCGCTGGCGATCGCCGCGTTCATCCGGGCGCCGATCTCGGCGAAGAACACGGCCCGCAGCTCATCCTTGGCGTCGGTCTTCTCGCCCGCCCTCTTGTCGAGACGCGCCTGCAGCATCGCCGCGACCATCGCGGCGGAGCTCGGCAGGCTCGCCGGCAACACCGCCGGACGCTGCCGAAGCTGACCACGGACCCAGCCGTGCGGATCGCCCGCCGCGGCGGCGAGGTCGCCCTCGCGGGCGGCGAAGCCGAAACGGCCGGTGGCGATGATGGCTTCGATGGTCATATCGGTGATTTGTCATTCCGCAGGCTTCGAGGGCGCGGCTGTCATGACATGGTAAGCGCCGAGGCAGCCCCTTATCCCCGGCAATCGGTCGCATGCCGGTTGCGAGCCGACCCGCCCACGCGGTACGGTCCCGCCGCAACACAGCATGAGGCAGGGGGAGTCATGAAGCGCGCGAGCCTGTGGATTGCGGCGGCCCTTGGGCTCGCCGCCGTGACCTTGCCCGGCACGGCCGAGGCATTGACCGGCTGCCCGAATACGGGGCGCGGCGAATCAGGCCCCTACAAGATCGAGTTCGCTGTCGGCCGCTGGGCGATCGCCCCAGCCAACAACAAGACGCTCGATGAGGTAGCGGGTCTGGTCAAGGCACGCTACCTCAAGGTCTGCCTGCTCGGTCGCGCCGACAAGCAGGGCAACCAGAAGGCCAATTACGATCTCTCGGTGCGCCGCGCCGAGGCGGTGGCGGCGGCGCTCCGCAAGCGCGGCGTCGCCGCCAAGAACATCACCGTACTCGGCGCCGGCGAAGCCTATGGCGACTGGCTCAACATCCTCAATCAGAGCCAGGCCGACCGCGCCGTCGACATCACCTTGTTGCGCTAGACGACGCCGCGTAGCCGCTCAAGCGCGCTCGATGCGCGCAGCGTAGCAGCCGTATTTGGCGAAATGGGCGTGCAGATAGGCGGCGCGCTTGTCGCCGAGCAGCGTGGCGATCGAAGCCTCCAGACTCCGTCCATCGACGAGATCGGCGCCGACGATCATGCCGTTCGCGTCGAAGGCGCGTAGCGACAGCATGCGGCGGCGGAGCTGATCGGGAACCTCGTCGACCGCGTCGTAGGTGGTCTCGCCTTCGCGCACAAAGATCGCATGGCTGGCGCGATAGGGCGTGTCGGCGCGCTGGTGCTCGTAGTTGACCAGGATCACCTTCTCGCCGAGCTCGGCATCGGTGAGGCTGATCCGGCAGGGAAAGCTCAGCCTGGCATCGACGCTTTGACGGACCGCGCGGCGTGCGCGCAGCGCGTCGTCGGAAAGGGCGAAGAGATCGGCGAACTCGGCCTCTGGCAGGCCGGTGATGCGAAAGCTCATGATCATGCCTCCTCAAGATGATGCGCTCATCATGAGGCGTAGCGGCTGCGCCGGCGTTCCGTTTCTTGCGGTGCAATTCGCGCCAGCGGACGCGATCGGAGATTCCACGACGAAGGCCGGAGATCGCGTTCTCGCACGAGCTCGGTGGGGAGCAATCATTCCTCGGTAGGAAGGCTCTCCTCACGGAAATACCAGTTCGCGCGAGATGCCCACTGGACATGCCGGTCCGGACGCACATTCAAAGGTTCATCAAATGCGCCGGCGGGAATGATGGCCTCACGACCACTGCGGGTGAGGTGAGGTAGCGGCGAGCCACATCTTTGGCAGAATGAAGTCGCGAAACTGCGCGCCGTCGGCAGATCATAGCGTGACACAAATTCTTGGCCTTGGAGCCACCGCAAAGCACCAGCCTTGACTACAGCATTCGAGGCGTGCGCTGCGCCGGTTGCTTTTCGGCACCGAGAACAATGGCAGTTCACAAAGCGATCGAACGGAGTATCCACCTCAAAGACGACGTTGCCGCACAAACAGCTGCCCCGCACCCCCATAGCCGTTCACTCCTGGTCCAGAAGCCGGATCGCACCACTGACGGAGTCCGCAGTGGGTCGAGATGCAACCGATGACGCTCCGAGCCGGCCGGGCCGCACCCGTCTGATTCTCACCCCTAGGTCGGATCGCCCTCGCGCTTCTTCTTGATGCCCTCGACCGCCGCCCTGACGCCGATGAGATGCGGGTCGATGGCGAGCGCCGCCTCGAAGGCCTTGAGTGCCGCCTCGTCGCGGTCGAGCGCGAGATAGATCTGTCCCAGCCCCGAGAGCGCGCCGAAATGATGCGGCTCGAGCTGCAGCGTGCGCTCGATGTCGCTGACGCTGGAGTCGAAATCGCCAAGCAGGAAATAGACCGTCGCCCGCTTGTTCCAACCCTCGGCGAAATTCGGGCTGCGCTGCACCAGCGCATCGAAGATCGGCAGCGCCTGCTTGAGATCGCCCTCGCTCATCGCGCGCAGGCCGCGCAGCATCAGGGTATTGACCTCGTCATCGGCGCTGACGCTCCAGATCTGCCAGACCAGCGTCTCGATCGCCCGCGCCTCGCCGTCCGACTGCACGGTCTTGAGCCGCGCGAACAGGGCAGGCAGGCGCCGATCATCCTGATCGCCCCGCGCCGTGCCGGACGGCAGGGCTGCGAGCAGGAGGAGAGCAAGAAGGCCGAGGCGTCCCATCGCCCGATTATGCCGCGCTTTCGCCGCGCCACCAATAACGGCAGCGCGAGAACTCAGGCTCTACTCAGAGCAACCTTTATCTCGCCCGGCCATGGATCAAACGCTAGCGCCGTCAGCCTGCTGAATCACCGACAGAAGTTGTTTCGCGAGCATGTTCCTAAGCGCTAGTTCCATCTCTGAGAAATCCAGCCGTCCCTTGGCAAATGCTTCATCTGCACGTTCCAGCGCATGAAAATAGGCCGTTCTGTCGTCCTGAATCTGCTGCGGAATGGTGGGCGCGCCGGCCAGTTGTCGTTGACGTAGTCGCACATCTCTTGCATCAGCGACGCCACCAAGTGCGCACCTGGCGGCGTATGCTTGCTCTTCGTTATCTTCACAGAGCCGCCGCGCCATTCTCCGGGGTATGGCTCAATGCCTGCGACGGCTACGCGTTGCAATTCCTGGATGAGAGACGGACGGAGCGCAAACGGGCGGTCTGGTTCCAAGAACGTCTTGATTATTTCAATCGCCAAGTCGAACTGTCGGAAGCCGTTCTCGACCTCAAGCTCGGCGATGCGCTTTTGCTCAGCATCCAATGACGAAGGGGGCGCCTCGTCGGAGGCACCCCCTTGCTCATCTCGGCCTGCGGCCAACCTTACCGACCCTTATTCGCGTCGGCCTGCCGGTCGACCATATCGCGAGTGATGTTCTGATTCTCGACGGCGGTATTCCCGTACACGAAACTGCGCCGCTGCTCTTCCTTCTGGTCTTCGCTCACGGTCACAGCCTTCGCCATCTCGATCAGCCGAGAAAGGCTGTTGGACATGCGCGCTCTCCTTTTTCTACACTCGTTCAATCGGTTCATAGATTGACTATGGCACCTAAAGGGCATCCATCAGTAGTCAACCATGCTACCTACATAACTACAACGCACCAGATTAACAATCTCTTCCGCGCGGCAATCGTGCCGTGCCGTTTGCCCTCTTGCGGAAGTATGCTACACCGCCTCGCCCTGCCGTTAGGGTCGCCGGCGGCGCGCCGCCCGATGCGTCAATTCAGCAGCGTCAGGCCCGTTTGCTCATGGATCTCTCGATCGTCATTCCGGTGCGCAACGAGGCGGAGAACATCGCGCCGCTCGTCGCCGAGATCCGCACCGCCCTCGCCGCCATGCCAGGCGGCGCGCCGGCCTACGAGATCGTCTATGTCGACGACGGCAGCAGCGATGCCACCGCCGCGACGATCGCCGCGCTGGTGGCGGATTTCCCGGCGCTGCACATGATTCGCCACGACAAGAGCTATGGCCAGAGCGCGGCGATCCGCACCGGCGTCAAGGCGGCGCGCGCGGCCTGGATCGCGACGCTCGACGGTGACGGCCAGAACGATCCCGCCGACCTCCCGCGTCTATGGGCGATGACGCAGGCGGCGGATGCTCCGGCGCTGATCACCGGCCAGCGCACCAAACGGCGCGACAGCTGGATCAAGCGCGTCTCGTCGCGCATCGCCAACCGGGTGCGCGCCGGGCTGCTCGGCGACGGCACGCCGGACACCGGCTGCGGCCTCAAGCTGTTCCGCCGCGACCTCTTCCTCGACCTGCCGTATTTCGACCATATGCACCGCTTCCCGCCGGCCCTGGTGCTGCGCGAGGGCGGAAGCGTCGTCTCGGTCCCGGTGAACCACCGGCCCCGCGAGCGCGGCGTCTCGAATTACGGCACGCTTGACCGTCTCGCCGTCGCCGTCGCCGACCTCGTCGGCGTCATCTGGCTGCAGCGCCGCGCCAAGCGGCCGG
>DATAQP010000283.1:0-3311 GCA_036264595.1 Allostellaceae bacterium | reverse complement strand
GTCGTCAGCTCGCCGAGCCGGGCGCCGACGACCAGGAGGAGATCGGTCTCGCGAATCCGCTTGGCGAGCGCCGGCAGGATGCCGACGCTGCAATCCCCGACGTAGTTCTTGTGCCGGTTGTCGAAGAGATACTGGCAGCGGAACGAGGCGCAGGTGGGCAGGTTGTTGGCTTCGGCGAAGGCGACAATGTCGCGCGTCGCTTGCGCCGACCAGCCGCCGCCGCCGACCAGCATGAGCGGCCGCTTGGCCTTGGCGAGGCGCTCGCGAAGCTGCGTCATCGCCGCGGCGGAGGGGCTCGGTCGCACGACCTGATAATGCGCCGCGTCGGCGGTCTCGCAACGCTCGATCACCATGTCCTCGGGCAGCGCCAGCACGACCGGGCCAGGCCGGCCGTTCACCGCGACGTGGAAGGCATGGCTGATCATCTCGGGGATGCGGCGCGGATCGCTGATCTCCGCCGCCCATTTCGCCGTGTGGCCGAACATCTGCTTGACGTCGATCTCCTGGAAGGCCTCGCGCTCGCGCGCCTCGCGCGCGACCTGGCCGACGAAGAGGATGAGCGGCGTCGAATCCTGGAAGGCGGTGTGGATGCCGACCATGGCGTGGCTGGCGCCCGGGCCGCGCGTCACCAGGCAGATGCCGGGTCGCCCGGTGACCTTGCCGTAGGCCTCGGCCATGTTGCAGGCGCCGATCTCGTTGCGCGTGGTGATCAGGCGAATCGCGTCGCGCGCGTCCCACAGCGCGTCGAGCACGCCGAGATAGCTCTCGCCCGGCACGCAGAACGCCATGTCGACGCCATGGATCTTGAGCTGGTCGACGAGAATCTGGCCGCCCGTGCGCTGGTTGGTGCTGCTGGGGTTCGTCCCGCTGGTCATGATGTTTCCCTGGTGAGAAGCGCCGATCGCCCTGCCGCGCTCGGCCTCAGGGCGCGGCGGCGGGCGCAATTGAACCGGGGCCGGCAGCGCTTGTCCACCACGGCGTTCGCCGGGCGGCGGTCGGCCTCCCCCCTGCGCCTCAGCGCTTCCACGGGCCGAGCGTCTTGAACTCCTCGACGGCGCGGCGCGTCTTCTCGGCGAGCCGCGCGAGATCGAGCAGGGTGGCGCCGATCTCCTCGGCGGCGGCTTGCCCGGCTGGGCTAGCGCACCGTGATCTCGACCCGCCGGTTGCGCGGCTCGTAGGGCCGCGACGTTTGCACCAGCGGGTTGTTGCCGCCATGCGACGCCACGGTGATGAGCTCGGGCGGCACGCCGATGGCTTCGACCTCGCGCCGTACCGCATTGGCGCGGCGCAGCCCGAGCGCGTTGTTGTAGGGCTCGTCGCCCGAGCGGTCGGTGTGGCCGATGATGACCACCTCGGGGGCGGGGCGCTGGCGGATGAGGTCGAGCAGCTTCGGCAGCTCGGCGCGCGAGGCCGGCGTCAGATTAGGCGTGTCGAGGATGAAATAGAGCAGCATGGTGACCGGGCGTTGCGGATGATAGGCGAGCGCATCGGCCCAGACGGTGCGGATCTCCGCGTCGCCGACCGTCACCGGCGTCGGCGCGCTCGTCGCCCGTGTGATTGCGACGGCGGCGCCCGGCTGCTCGAGCACCGACGTGCCGCCCGGATTGCTGACGGTGAGTGCGCTCGGCGAGCCGTCCTCGTTGGCGAGCAGGACGACGCGGTTCTGCCCGGCGCAGGCGGCGAGCAGAAGCAGTGCGACGAGGCCGGCGAGACGCAGCATCGCTCAATCGATCCTGACGAGAAAGCGCGTGCCGCGAATGCCGATCGTGTTGACCGGCGTGGTGATCTGGACGGCTTGCGGCGCCAGCTTGGCGATGCTGCCGGAGACGAACATGAAGGTGCCCTTGACGATGCTGGTCGCGAAGGCGAAGTCGTTCTGATCGGGATCGAAGACGACCTTGGTCAGGGTGATGCGCGATTTCGCCCCCATAGACAGCGTCGTGTTGTCGATGAAGGTCAGCCCGAGTGCGCCGTCGGCTCCGGTTTCCAGCGTATCGTTCTGGCGCACCGCGCTGCCGATCGCCGCCGCGACGCTACCGCTCGGCCCGATGACGCGGGCATCGCCGCGCAGCGTCTTGATCGTGCCGATCCGGGCGGCGTCCTGGGCGGCGGCCGACCACGCGAGCAGGGCGGCGAGCGACCAGACCAAGGCTGCGAGCTTCATGATGAGGACAACCTCCGATTGCCGAGTAATGCAATTTAGAGACCGTAGGTCGAGCGGCATTGTGTCAATTTCCTGCCATGCCGTGCTGTGGCGGCCGTCACAGCGGCGGCATGGGAAGGATGCGGAACCTTTCTGCCGGCGGTGGCGTTGACCCTGACGAAAACCGCCGGTTGCCGGCGGTACGCTTTGCGCGGGAGTGTGCGATGCTCTACTGGGCCGCTGCCTTCTTCATCATCGCCATCATCGCTGGGCTTCTCGGTTTCGGCGGCGTCTCCGCCGCGGCCGCCGGCGTGGCACAGATCCTCTTCTTCATCTTCGTGGTGATCTTCCTGATCACCCTCATCATGGCGATCGGTCGCCGGCGCAGCGGGCCGATTTGATCGCGGCCGGGGTCTGACCTCTCCCCCTCCCCCTCCCCCCGGGAGAGCACCTTCTGGAAACCCTCTCCCTCCGGGAGAGGGGCATTTAGCCCGGGCTTGCGCACGGCCGACGGTCATCCGACCGGCCTCGCCGTCAGCCAGGCAAGCGTCCGTGCCATGCCCTCTTCCACGCCGATGACGGGAAACGCCTTCACCGCCGCCTGCAGCTTGCGCGCGTCGTAGTGTTGGCTACGCGATAGCAGGCACACGACATGGCGGGTGAAGAGCGGGCGCGATGACATGCCAAGCGTGCGGTAAACGCCCTCGCACAGCCAGCCGAGCGCATAGGCCGTCGTCGGGCCGAGATCGAAACGCGGCCGCGCGACGCCGAGCCCGTCGGCCAGGCGATCGAAATAGGCCCGCCAGGTGATCGATGTGGGTTCGACGACATTATAGGCCTCGCCGATCGCCGCCGGGTTGGCGGCGAGCGCGATCATCGCCTCGGCGACATCGTCGACATAGACCAGCCCGGCGGGCACGGCGCCGCGGCCGATCGTGACCACCCAGCCGGCTGCCAGCAATTCGCCCAGCTCGACGACCCAGTCCTTGCTGCGCGGGCCGAAGATCGTCGCCGGCCGCACCACGGTGATGGGCAGCCCGGTCTCGCGGCAGAAGCGCAGCGCGAGCGCGTCGCCGAGTCCCTTGCTCCGATTGTAGGGCAGGCCGACATCGCGCAGCTCGTCCGTCTCGTCTCCCGGCGTTCGCGGATAGCCGTAGACGTCGGTGGT
>DATAQP010000270.1:0-4727 GCA_036264595.1 Allostellaceae bacterium | reverse complement strand
TGCAGCGCCAGGAAGGCGACGGCGCCGCGTACCCCGACGGCGCCGCTCGGGATCGGCCGCGTCCTGGTGCGCGCGACCGCGGCGTCGAAATCGCGGTCGACGATGTCGTTGAAGGTGCAGCCGGCGCCGCGCATCACCACCGCCCCGATCGCGAAGAGGAGGATGAGGCGCCAGTCCGGCCAGGAACCGTCCGGCGCCGCCAAGGCGATCGCCCACCAGCCCGGGAAGAGCAGCAGCCAGGTGCCGATCGGCCGGTCGAGCCGCGCCAGACGGATGAAGGGGAGCAGCGCCGCCGGCGCATAGCGCGCGGCCCAGTCGTCGCCGCGTATGTCGGTGATGTCGCGCGCCGCCCGCCGATCCTCGGGCGGATGGCCCGTAGATGGGTAATCGGGAGGCGCCGCTTGGCCGCTCATCGCGGCCGCGATCGGGACGAGGAGGGACACATGCCTTCACCCTACCCCGTCGCCGCCGCCAAGCGGTAATCTTCTCGTGCCATCCCCAGAGTGAGCGAAAAGGGGAGCCAACAGGGCGCGAGGTCCGTTGACACCCCAGGACCCGCCGCCTCACTCTGTTCGGCATGGACAACCAGCGGACCGGCGATATGACTGCACTGGACGGACGAGAATTCCGCGACGCCTTGGGCTGGTTCGCGACCGGCGTCACTGTCATCACGACGCGCGCCCCGGAGGGCGATCTCGTCGGCTTCACCGCCAATTCCTTCACCTCGGTCTCGCTCGATCCGCCGCTCGTTCTCTTCAGCCTCAACCGGCAGGCGGGTTGCCTGCCGATCTTCGAGGACTGCGTCCATTTCGCCGTCAACATCCTGGCCGAGCACCAGGCCGCGCTGTCATCGCGCTTCGCCACCGCCAGCCACGAGAAATGGCACGGCGTCGCCATCGAGACCTGGGAAGGCGGCTGTCCGATCCTGGGCGACGCGCTGGCCAATTTCGAATGCGCCGTCCATGCCGTGCATGATGGTGGCGATCACCTGATCTTCGTCGGCCGCGTCCTGCGCATGCGCTCGAGCAGCACGGGCAAGCCGCTGCTCTTCTCGCGCGGCGCATACCGCCTGCTCGGCGACCCGCTCGGCGCCCCGGCCGAGCCGGCGGCGGAAGGCTCGACCTCGGCGCTCGACAATGGCGGCCTCTTCGCCGAGCACGAGCCGTGGACCACGGCGTGACGTCGCGGCCAGCAGGACGATGACGCACCGGATGCCCGCCGATCGCCGGCCGGGTTGAGCGCGAAACCATGGCGAGCTTCTCGCAATCTGGCACCGCGGCGATGCGCGCGCGGCTCGATCTCACCGATCTGACCCTAGGTCAATTCGCGCTGCTCTTCGCCGCCTGCTTCCTCATCGCCGCGCTGCCGGTCCTCGTCGTCGCAACGCCGCCGCTGCTCGACTATCCCAACCACCTCGCGCGCATGCATATCGAGACGGTGTACCAGCGCTCACCGTTTCTCCAGCAATTCTACGCGCTCGATTGGCGGCCGATCCCGAACCTGGCGATGGATCTCGTCGTCCCGCCGCTCGCCCGCATCATGCCGCTCGCCTGGGCCGGCAAGGCCTTCCTACTGGCGATCTTCCTGCTCATGGCGGGCGGCACGGCGGCGCTGCATCGCACGCTCTTCGGCCGCTGGTCGGCGTGGTCGCTGCTCGCCTTCCTGCTGCTCTACAATCGCATCCTGCTCTGGGGCTTCGTCAATTTCCTCTTCGGCATCGGCCTGCTGATGGTCGCGACGGCGAGCTGGATCGCGCTGCGCGAGCGGGCGCTCTGGCTGCGCCTCCTGATCGCGGCGCTGCTCGCCTTGGCGCTCTACCTCGCGCATCTCTTCGCCTTCGCCACCTATGCCTTCGTCATCCTCGGCTACGAGATATCGCGCTTCTATCGGCAGGGCCGTCTGTTCAGCCTCGGCGGATTGGGCGAGCTATGCGCGAGCGGGCTGCAATTCGTCCCCGTCCTCGCCTTGCTCGTTCTCACCGCCGCGCCGGGCAGCGGCGGCGAGATCGGCTGGAGCCGGTTCGTCCGCAAGCTCGATCTCCTGTTCAACATCGTCGACAACTACCATCGCTGGTTCGACATTGCGACCTTCGCCCTGCTGGTCGCCCTCTTCGCCGCCGCCGCCTTCGCCCGGGTGCTCAAGCTGAGCCGCGCCATGGTGGCGCCGCTCCTTCTCCTCTGCCTGGTCCAGCTTGCCATGCCGAACCGGCTCTTCAACGGCACCGGCGTCGATCACCGCATGCCGCTGGTCCTCGCCCTCCTCCTCATCGGCGCCAGCAGCATCGCGCTCGCCGATCGCCGCCGTCAGAGCTTGCTGGCGGCGCTGCTCGCCCTGCTCTTCGTCACCCGCATCGGCATCGTCACCGTGAGCTGGACCGGCTTCGACCGCAGCTACGCGCCGCTCGCCGCCGCGCTGGCCAGGCTGCCGCCGGGCAGCCTCCTGGCCGTCGCCAGCCCGCCCGCCTCCGTCCATGTCTCGACCGAGGAAGGGCCGATGACGCATGTCGCATCGCTCGCCGTCATCGCGGCGGATGCCTTCGTGCCGACCCTCTTCGTCTTTCCCGACCAGCAGCCGCTGCGCTTCCGCGAGCCCTACACGGCGCTGGCGCACAGTGCCTCGCCGGAGGATTTCTGGCGCTTCATCGTCGACGGCAAGGGCGATGAAGCGGGCGGCGTCGCCGCGGCGCTGTCACGCTACGATTACGTGCTGGTCACCGACCAGGCGGCGGTGAGGACCGGCGACGCAACCGGCCTCGACATCGTGGCGCGCCTCGCCGACGCCGCGCTGCTCAAGATCCGCCACTAGGCGCCGCATCCGCCAGGCAGGTGTGCAGCAGCGCGAGCGCCGCGCCGGTGAAGTCGCGCATGTTGGCGCCGCGCTCGCCATGGCCGGTTTCGAGCGTCGTCGCCCGCTCGGACGGGCCGGCAACGGCGAAGCAGCCATGGCCGGCGGCATCGCCGTAGCGGTTGCCGGTCGGCCCGGTGGCGCCGGTCTCGGCAAGCCCCCAGACGGCGCCGAAGCGCTCGCGTACGCTGCGCGCCAGGAGCTGCGCATAAGGCTCGGTCGCCGGCCACATCCCGGCAAGCGCGGC
The DNA here is from genome assembly GCA_036264595.1 of Allostellaceae bacterium. Classification (GTDB taxonomy): domain Bacteria; phylum Pseudomonadota; class Alphaproteobacteria; order ATCC43930; family CGMCC-115725; genus URHD0088. Next base: position 1,636 of record DATAQP010000270.1, on the reverse strand, counting down.
ATCGGGAATGCCGAGCAGCACGCCGCGCGAGAGGCGCGTATAGACGATGGCGCCGCCGAGGAAGAAGGCGGAAGCGCCCGGGACGGCGAGCAGCGCCGCCGAGATCAGCCCGCCGGCCGAGGATTCGGCGACCGCGATCGTCTCGCCGCGCGTGGTCAGGAGGCGGGCGATCTCTATCGTCAGCGGCTCGAAACCCGGCATGGATCTCTTCCTTCGCGAGGATGGAACATCGACTCTAGAGCTATCCCGCGCGCCGGCAACCCGGCGCCGCTCATGACGCGAAGACGGCCTCGCGGGCGCGCGACCGGCGGCGCTCGATCACCACCCCGACGCTGCCGGCATCCGGATAAACGTCGAGCTTCTCGACGACGAGGCGGGCAGCGGCGACGCGCCGCTCGGCGAGGCAGAAATCGATGATCCGCTCGGCCAGCGTCTCGACCAGGTTGATGTGACCGGCGGACGCGATCGCCCTGATGCCGGCGACGATCGGCGCGTAGTCGAGCACGCCGCTCAACGCATCGTCGCTGACATCAGGCTCGTCGGCGACGACCAGCTCGGCGGTGACGCGGATGCGCTGCGGCTGCGTCTCGCCGCTATCGACGCCGATCCGGCAGGTCAGGACGAGATCGCGAACGAAGACGCGGTAGGTCGAAACCGCACCGTTCGAGCGCGATTGCCGCATGCCGAGCGGGTCCGCCAGCAGCCATTCCGATACCATCGAGGGACAATGAAGGCCGCGGGACGACATTGCAACGGGGATCGCGGTTTGACACGCCGGCGAAGCGCGCCGCAAAATCACCCGGTCGAACGAAGGGGCAACCGGATCGAGGCGTCCGCCATGAAGATCACCGCGATCGAGACGATCCCGCTCAAGATTCCCTACGACAATGGCGGGCCACCCTGGAACATGAGCGGCACGCCGTGGTCGACGCTCGACATATTGATGGTCAAGGTCGAGACCGATGCCGGAATCACCGGCTGGGGCGAGGCTTTCGGCCATGCCGTCAACGAGGGCACCAAGGCGACGCTCGACACGCTGATCGCGCCGATCTGCATCGGCCGCGATCCGACGGCGATCGGCCCGCTGATGCGCGAGCTGCGCCAGAAGCTGCACATCTTCGGCTGGAACGGCTCGGTGCTCTACGGCATCTCGGGCATCGACATCGCGCTCTGGGACATCGCCGGCAAGCTCGCCGGGCTGCCGCTCTACCGCCTGCTCGGCGGCGCCGCGCGCGATACGCTCGACGCCTATGCCAGCCTGATGCGCTACAGCGACCCTGACCTCGTCGCCAAGAATTCGGCGCGTGCCGTCGAGCGCGGCTATCGCACGATCAAGCTGCACGAGATCGACGTGCCGCAAGTCAAGGCGGCGCGCGCGGCGATCGGCGCCGACATCAAGCTGATGATCGACGTGAACTGCCCGTGGAGCCTCGGCGAGGCACTCGAGATGGCGCGGCGCTTCGCGCCCTACGATCCGCATTGGCTCGAGGAGCCGGTCTTTCCGCCCGACGACCATGCCGCTCTGGCGGCGGTGCGCGCGTCGGGCATGCGCATCGCCGCCGGCGAGAACGTCTCTGGTCTCGGCGAGTTCAAGAAGCTGTTCGACGCGCGCGCCGTCGATTTCGCCCAGCCCTCG
>DATAQP010000260.1:0-2460 GCA_036264595.1 Allostellaceae bacterium | reverse complement strand
GCCGAGGCAATGATACGGGCGGTTGCCAGGGGGCGCCGAGTGACCTTGGGTTCGGACAAGGCGTATGACGCGGCCGAGCACATTGCTGCCGCGCGGCGATCAAGGTGAGAACGCGCGACAATCAAGGTGAGAAAGCTGTCTGTCGCTTGCGGCGTAGGGAGGGCGGAGCCCGACCGGAGGCGCAAGCGACAGACAGCGCGGCCTGACGCCCTTCGGGGTTGGGTTGTGTGGTGATCGCGACCGGCCGGGCGCGTGGTGGGATCTCGTTTCGCAGGGATCCGCCCGTTGCCCGGTCGCCATGTCACCGATCATCAGATGAGGCTCTACATGACATTCCGGCAGACACACGGCCCGGCACTCGCCGCGGCGAAGGCGTCGATCAGCACGGCGACCGCCTACCGCTACGAGCAGGACCATCAGCTTCCATCGTCGCGGAAGATGCCGCGAGGCCGCCGGCGTCCGGATCCGCTCGTCGACTTCTTCGACGCCGAGGTCGTGCCGATGCTGAAGGCCGCCCCCGAGCTTCGCGCGGTCGCGATTTTTGAAGAGATGCAGCGTCGCTATCCGAACCTGTCTGCCGGGACGCGACGCACCCTGGAACGGCGCATCCGATCGTGGCGGGCGATGCACGGCGCTGACCAGGAGGTGATCTTCCGCCAGGTCCATGAGCCTGGCCGCATGGGGTTGTCGGATTTCACCGACATGGCCGATCTCGGCGTCACCATCGCGGGCGTCGCGCTCGATCACCGGCTTTATCACTTCCGGCTCGCCTACTCGGGTTTCGAGCATGCGCACGTCATCCTGGGCGGCGAAAGCTTCGTCGCCCTTGCCGAAGGCCTGCAGAACGCCCTGTGGGCGCTCGGCGGCGCGCCGCACGAGCATCGCAGTGACAGTCTCTCGGCGGCCTTCCGCAATCTCGACCATGCCGCGCGCGACGATCTGACCCGGCGCTACGACGCGCTGTGCAGCCATTACGGGATGCAGCCGAGCCGCAACAATCGCGGCGTCGCCCACGAGAACGGCGCCATCGAGAGCGCGCACGGTCATCTTAAGAAGGTGCTCCGCGACGCGCTGCTGATGCGCGGCACGCGCGACTTCGACGATCTCGCCAGCTATCGGCGCTTCATCGACGAGATCGTCAGCCGCAAGAACGCCCATCACGCCAAACGCATCGACGCCGAGCGCCCGGCGCTTCAGCTCCTGCCCGGTCAGCGGACCTGCGACCACGAGGAGACGATCGTCACCGTGACGTCGTCCGGCGGCTTCACGCTGAGGAAGGTGTTCTACACGGTGCCGTCGCGCCTCATCGGCCATCGGCTGCGGGTCCGACTTTACGACGATCGCCTTGATCTGTTCGTCGGCGCGACCTTGCTTATGACCCTCGCACGGGGGCGTGCACCCTCCAGCGGCAAGCGCGCGCACGTCGTCGACTATCGCCACGTCATTCATGCCCTGCGGCGCAAACCCATGGCACTGCTCAACCTCGTCTATCGCGACCAGCTGTTCCCACGCGAGGCCTACCGCCGGACCTTCGACCGGCTGCTTGAGAAGATCCCGCAGAAATCGGCGTGTCGCCTCATGGTCGAACTCCTCATGCTCGCCCATGAGCGCGGCTGCGAGGCCGACCTCGCCGCGCAGCTCGCCCGTGATCTCGCGGCGGGCCAACTGCCCGATCTCGTGGCGCTGAGCACGCAGTTCGCGCCAGATCCCGCCGCGCTGCCGGATGTCGTCGTTCATCTCACGCCGCTCGACGACTACGAGACGCTGCTCGGTGCCGACATTAACGAGGCCGAAGACCAGGCCGAGGAAGCAGCGGCATGACCGAAAGCATTGATGCCGCCCGCCTCACATTGATGCTCAACGATCTGCGCCTGCCGGCGATCAAGCAGGACTGGCCAAACTTCGCCGCCCGAGCGGACAAGGAAAGCTGGCCTGCTTCGCGCTTCCTGGCCGCGATCGCCGAGCACGAGATCGCCGAACGCGATCGCCGCCGGCTCGCGCGGCATCTCGCCGAGGCGCAGCTCCTGCCCGGCAAGACGCTCGACAGTTTCGACTTCGACGTCGTGCCGATGGTCTCCAAGGCCCGCGTCCTGGCGATCTGTGCCGGCGATAGCTGGATCGAGAAGGGCGCCAACCTGATCCTGATCGGCGGTCCCGGCGGTGGGAAGACGCATCTCGCCTCGGCGATCGGCTTGGCACTGGTGGAGAACGGCTGGCGGGTCCTGTTCGCTCGCACGTCCGACCTGGTGCAGAGACTCCAAGTGGCGCGACGCGAGCTCGCGCTCGAGGCCGCGATCAACCGCCTCGATCGCTTTCACCTGCTGATTCTCGACGACCTCGCCTATGTCAGCAAAGACCAGGCGGAGACCTCCGTCTTGTTCGAACTGATCAGTGCACGTTACGAGCGACGTTCGACCTTGATCACCGCCAATCAGCCGTTCGGCGCATGGGGGAAGGTCT
>DATAQP010000189.1:0-5440 GCA_036264595.1 Allostellaceae bacterium | reverse complement strand
TGCCATAAGCGCCGCGGCACCATAATTCGGTCAGGAGATCGGCGATTGCCGCCTCGTCTCGCGCCAGCCCTGCCAGCGTCGGGTCGCGCCGCAGATAGAGCTGGGCGAGGAACTCGTCGATCATGCCGCCGAGCGCGTAGGCGATCGGCAGCATCGCGGCGGCCGAGAGCGGCGGCGTTCCGGCGAGAGCGGCACGGCGATGGGCGATCGCCGTCGCGACGCGACCGTTCCATGCCCGGTTGAGCGCATGGAAACTGTTGCGAAACCCGGCCCCTTCGCTGCCCAGCTCCATCAGGCAGCGCATCAGCCCGGCATTGTCGCGGAACAGCCTGACATAGGTCAGCGTCGCCGACCGCACCCGTGCCCGCGAGCCGGGCGGCCCGTCACGACTCTCGGCCAGGCGATCGCGCAGGAAGCGGACGAAATCGGCGACCAGCGCCTCGACCGCCATGCGCCGATCGGCGAAATAGCGATAGAACGTGCCATGCGCCACCGCTGCATCGGCGGCGATGTCGCTCACCCGCAACGCCGTCGCCTCGACGCCGGTACTCAGCCGCGCGGCGATGGCGGCGAGCAGCCTGAGCCGCGTGCGCTCCGTCTTGGCGAGACCGGGGGACGCCGCCGCCTGGTGCAGCACGGCGACGAAGCTCCAGTCTTCGTCCGCCGCCGGCGCGCCGTCGGCGAGGGAATCGGGTCGCCGCTTTTTCTGCATAGCCGCAGATTGACACGGTCGCGCGGCAGAGACAAAATGAAAATGATATCATTATCATTTTTAGCGCGTCGCGGAATCGGGGAGCGAGCGATGCCGAAAACCCTCTCGCCTTCCCAGATCGACGGCTTCGCGCAAGACGGATTCGTCGCCCCGGTCCGCGTCGTCTCTGCCGAGCGGGCGCTCTATTACCGGCGTCGCCTGGAGGAATTCGAGGCCGCCCATCCCGAGCACCGCATCAAGCTCGACCAGAAGGCGCATATGATCTGCCCCTGGGTCGACGAGATGATCCGCGAGCCCACAATGCTCGACGCGACCGAGGATCTCATCGGCCCGGATATCCTATGCTGGGGTACCTCGCTCAGGGCCAAGGCGGCAGACGGCAAGACCTTCGCCGGCTGGCACCAGGACACCGCCTATGCCGACGTCAAGCCGATCGTCGTCATCGTCGCCCTCGCCCTTTCGCCGGCGCGCGCCGAGAATGGCTGCATCCGCGGCATTCCGGGCTCGCATTTGGGGCCGCTCCTGCCACACAAGGAAGCGTTCAAGACCGACAGCCTGTTGTCGCGCGAGCAATATATCGATGCCGAGTTCGATCGCTCCGGGGCGATCGATTTCGCCCTCGAGCCGGGCGAGGCCGCTTTCTTCAACAACGCGCTCGTGCACGGCTCCAATCCGAATTTCGGGAGCGATCGCCGCATCCTCTTCCTGCTCGAGATGGTGCCGACCCGCGCCTTCCAGCATTCGCCGCGCGAATCCGCTGTCCTCGTGCGCGGCCGCGATATTTATGGCAATTTCGATGTCGACCCGCCGCCGCGGGAGGAGCTCGGCGCCGCCGAGCTCGCCGCCTGGCAGCGCGCCGTCGAGATCCAGGCGAGCGTCCTCTTCCGAGGCGCGCAGCGCCCGGCACGGGCGCTCGCCGGCATGACCAGCGGCAAACCACCGGGCGGTAGCTGAGAGGGAGAGCGAGAATGCCGGATGACACCAGGATCCAACCCGTCGCCTTCTATCGCAGCATGGCGGAGGGCACCACGGAGGAATACGAGCGCGTCTTCGAGTACTTCAAAGCGTTCGAGCGCAAGCTCGGCGACCGCATCCTCGTCGCGCTCCGCCAGCTCGCCGAGAGCTATCCCGGCGAGCTGGTCGACCGCCTGACCCATTCGCTGCAGACCGCGACGCGCGCCCATCGCGACGGGCGTGACGAGGAATTCGTCGTCGCCGCCCTGCTGCACGATATCGGCGACATGCAGGCGACGATGAACCATGCGGAATACGCCGCCGCCATCATCAAGCCCTATGTGCGGCCCCACACCTGCTGGATGATCCGCCAGCACGGACTCTTCCAGGGCTATTACTACTTCCATTATTTCGGCATCGACCGCAACGCGCGCGAGCAGCATCGCGGCCATCCCGCCTTCGAGCTCTGCGTCGATTTCTGCGCCAAATACGATCAGGTCGCCTTCGATCCCGACTACGACACGATGCCGCTCGAGGCCTTCGCCCCGATGGTGCAGCGAATCTTCGCCCGCGAGCCCTGGGGCGCCCATGCCAAGCTGGATGGCGGCTATCGCGAGCAGTTCTGAGCGCGTGAGGCTGATACTGGCATCACGATGGTTCGTGCTTCGAGACGCGTCTGACGGCGCTCCTCAGGATGAGGAATATCTTAGTCCGGCAGAAACGACCTTCCTCATCCTGAGGAGGTCGCGAAGCGACCGTCTCGAAGGACGCACTACGCCCACTCCCAGACCTCTGCCATGCTGATCGCGCGTGCCGATTTCGCCGCTCTTCCCGATCTCGCCGCGCATCGGCAAGCCTGCTGGGAGCGCCAGCGCGACTATGTCGCCGCCTGCTCGCCGCTGCATCGCCTTGCGTGGAACGGCATCGCCCCGCCCCTGCGCCTTGAGGCGCTCGCCGAGCTGCCGCTGATCGACAAGGAGACGCTGCGCCGGAGCCAACGCGAGCATCCGCCCTTCGGCGACTATCTCGCCGCGCCGGACGAGAAGATCGCGCGCATCCATCGCACCTCGGGCACTACGGGCACGGCGATGAATCTCGCGCTTTCCGCCGCCGACGCGCACGAGACCGCCATCGTCGGTGGGCGCGCGCAATCCGCCTCCGGCCTCGGCCCCGGCCATCGCGTCGTCCACTGCCTCAACTACCGGCTATGGATGGGCGGCTACAGCGATCATGCGACGCTCGAGGCGACCGGTGCCGCGGTGGTGCCGTTCGGCGTCGGCGAGACGCAGCTCCTCGTCCGCACCATACGCGAGCTCGGCATTACGGCGATCTCGTGCACGCCCTCCTATCCGGCGGTACTCGCCCGCACCATCGACGAGCATTTTCCCGGCCTCAGGCCACGCGAACTCGGCCTCCAGCTCGGCCTCTTCGGCGGCGAGGGCGGTCTCGACAATCCCGATTTCCGCCGCCGCCTCGAGGACATCTGGGGCTTCAGGGTGCGCAACGCCAATTACGGCGTCACCGACGTGTTCTGCAACTTCGCCGGTCAGAGCGAGGTCAGCGACGATCTCCATTTCATGGCGCTCGACGTGCTGCATCCCGAGCTGATCGCGCCGGAGAGCGGCGCCCTGCTGCCATGGCGCGAAGGCGAGCAGGGCGAGCTCGTGCTCACGCATGTCAGCCGCGAGTGCCAGCCGCTGGTGCGCTTCCGCACCGGCGACATCATTCTGCTGACCGGCACCGATCGCGCCGCCTGCGGCCGCAGCGCGCCGCGCTTCCGCGTCGTCGGGCGCAGCGACGACATGGTTGTGGTGCGCGGCATCAACGCCTTTCCCGCGCAGATCGCCGCCATCCTCAATCGCGGCGGCCGCCTCTCCGGCGAGTACCGCATCGTCCTCGACGGACCCGGCCCCTACGACGTGCTTCCCATCGAGGCGGAACTCGCCGCCACGCTGGCCGATGCGGTGCCGCAAGGGCTGGCCGAGACGGTGGCGGAAGCGGTCAAGCGCGATCTTGGCCTCACCGCGCGCATTACCCTCTTGCCCTTCGGCACGCTGCCGCGCACCGAGGGCAAGACGCGCCGCGTCATCAGAAAGGACCAGCCATGAGCGGAACCGTGCTGGCCGAGGATGCCGGCAACGGCGTGAGTGTCGTCATGCTCAACCGGCCGCAGCGGCTCAACGCCATCCTGCCCGAGCTGCTCGAGGATTTGATCGCCGCGCTCACCGCGGCCGACCGCGATCCCGCCGTGCGCGCCATCGTGCTGACCGGCGCCGGGCGCGCCTTCTGCTCGGGCGACGATCTCAAGGATTTCGCGGCGCAGGTCGGCGACGAGGCGGCGACGCGCGCCTATATCGAGCGCATCCAGGACGTGACGCGCGCGATCGTCCTCGGGGACAAGCCTGTGATCGGCGCCATTCGCGGCTGGGCCGTCGGCGGCGGACTCGAATGGGTGATCAATTGTGACTTCGCCATTGCCGCCTCTGGCACGCGCTTCTTCTTCCCCGAGATCTCCTGGGGGCTCTTCGTCACCGGCGGCGTCACCGAGTTGCTGCCGCGTCTCGTCGGGCTGCAGAAGGCGCGCGAGCTGATCATGCTGGGCGAGCGCTTCGATGCCGCCCAGGCGCAAGAATGGGGCCTCGTCTGGAAGGTGGTGGAGGATGCGGCGCTGATGGACGAGGCCCTCGCCCTCGCCAGCCGCATCGCCGCCCTGCCGCCCGGCCCGGTGCGCGACCTCCGCCACATCCTCGCCCGCCGCGCCGGCGCCGGGCTCGATGCCGCCATGGCGCAGGAGACCGACGCCACGGTGCGCGGCTTCCTCGACCCCGCGACGGCGAAGCGCATCGCTGAATTTGGCTAGTGGTGAAAATCTGACGCTTGGTACCCGCCGGCTCCGACGCTGAACGTCGGGATTGGGGACAAATTTGCCGTTCCTGACCATTCCCTTGAACGGCAGCTATCCTGCCAACTTCGGACATAGGATTAGCGCCGGCCCGTACTTGGCAACGAGCAGGGCTGGCCGCAAGCAGATGTTGGCTTCCGTCCATAAAACGGAGTCGAGGTTGAATTCGTGTCGCCCGTGCAGCAGTTTCACCGTGGCTCGTCTCCTCGAGCGGTCTCCCAATAAGGCGGGGTGCCGAAGGCTGAGCGGAGATGGCGCGTGAGAGCGAGGAGCTTCGCCGATGAGGTACGGTCGCGCGGATACGCGAGGTTGAGGTCGGCGCCTTCCGGCTCGTAGCCGACGTTCAGCGCCCTGAGAGCGCCCGATCGCAGTTCTTGGGATACGATGAACGACGGCACAACGGCGACGCCAAGGCCGGCGAGCGCCGCATCACGGATGAACATGCCGTTGTTGACCCGCAGCCCCGCGGTCGGGCGGACCACGCGCACGCCATCCGCTGCCTGAAACCGCCAGTCGGTCTCGCGGTGCGAGTAGAGGATCGCCCGGTGACCCTCCAACGCCTCGAGCGAGCGCGGCTCTCCGTGAGTGGCGAGGTACGCCGGGGACGCTATGAGGACGCGCCCGCCGGGCGCAAGCCGATGGGCGACAACGCGGCCGTCGCCAATGGGACCGTGGCGGATCACCGCGTCGAATCCGTCCGCGGCGATGTCGACGAACCGGTCATCGAGCTCGAGGGACACCGCGACCCGCGGGTGCTGCTTCATGAAGCTGATCAACGCCGGCGCGAGGTGTAGACACCCGAAGCTGACCGGGGCCGAGAGCCTGAGCGGACCCGTCAGTTGGCCGCGCCGCTCGGAGAACTCGTCGCGGCC
>DATAQP010000188.1:0-3439 GCA_036264595.1 Allostellaceae bacterium | reverse complement strand
GGCACCAACGCCGCGCGCATGGCGATGGGCATGGAGGCCTATGTCACGGTGATCGACCGCTCGTTGTCGCGGCTCTACGAGCTCGATCTGCAATTCGGCTCACAGCTTCACACGCTCTACGCGACGATGGAGAACATCGAGCGCGAGGTGCCGTCAGCCGACCTCGTGATCGGCGCCGTGCTGGTGCCGGGCGGTGCGGCGCCCAAGCTGGTCAGCGCCGACATGGTGCGGCGCATGCGGCCGGGCTCGGTGCTGGTCGATATCGCCATCGACCAGGGCGGCTGCTTCGAGACGTCCAAGCCGACGACCCATGCCAAGCCGACCTATGTCGTCGACGGGGTCATCCATTATTGCGTCACCAACATGCCGGGGGCGGTGGCGCGCACCTCGACCTTCGCGCTCAACAACGCGACCCTGCCCTTCGTCCTGGCGCTTGCCGACAAGGGCTGGCGTCGCGCCTTGAAGGACAATCCGCATCTCTGCCGCGGGCTCAACATCGAGGCCGGCAAGGTCACCTATGAGGCGGTGGCGCGCGATCTCGGCTACGACTACGTGCCCGCCGAAAGGGTGCTGGCGTGATGCGCGGCGCGCTGTCGCCCTTGGTGGCGCGGCGCGCCGTCTCCTCCTCCTGCCGCTCCTGCTTGGCCTCTGCGGCTGCGGCAAGGTCAACGAGATCCCGCAGCTCGACGAGGCGGTCAAGGCGGCGTGGCGACGCAGTCGCGCGCGGCCATCTGGTCGACCGCTTCATCGCCGCCGTTGCCGCCTGCGGGGATCTGCTGGCGACGCATGCGCCGCGCGTGGCGGCGGATCGCAACGAGCTGTCCGACCGTCCGATCGAGATCCCGCAACCCTGAACCCTACCACTCGAACGCGACTCACCGAACGCTGCCCGCCCCGCCGGCCGGGTGCTATAAGAGCCGGCGATGATCGTCTTCCTGCTCAAGCGCTCTGCCGGATTTCTCGTCGCGCTCGCGGCGGCGACGCTCATCGTCTTTCTCGTCCTCGAAGTACTGCCCGGCGATCCCGCCCGCGTCATGCTCGGCGTCGAGGCGCAGCCCGAATCGGTAAAGCTGCTGCGCGCCGAGCTAGGCCTCGATCGCTCGGCGCCTGAACGCTATGTCGCCTGGATCGGCGGATTGGTGCGTGGCGATCTTGGCACCAGCTACACCTATCATGTGCCGGTCGCCGAGCTGATTGGCGAGCGGCTCGCGGTCACCGTGCCGCTCGCCCTCATCAGCAACTGCCTCAGCTTTCTCCTCGCGCTCGTCCTCGGCCTCTACGCCGCGTCGCATCGCGATGGCCCCGGCGATGTCGGCATCATGGCGGCCACCCAACTCGGCATCGCGGTGCCGAATTTCTGGTTCGCCATCCTGCTCATCTTGCTCTTCGCCGTGACGCTCGGCTGGCTCCCTTCTGGCGGCTTCCCGGGCTGGAGCGCGGGAATCGGGACGGCGCTCAAATCTTTGCTTCTTCCGGCGCTCTCGCTTGCCCTCGTCCAGGCGGCGGTCCTCGCGCGCATCACGCGTTCTGCCGTGCTCGACATACTCGGGGAGGATTTCGTCCGCACGGCGCGCGCCAAGGGCAACAGCCGCAACCGCACGTTGTGGCGCCACGTCCTGCGCAATGCGCTCATCCCGGTGGTCACCATCATGGGGCTGCAATTCTCCACCCTGCTTGCCGGCACCATCATCGTCGAGAACGTCTTCTATTTGCCCGGGCTCGGCCGACTCGTCTTTCAGGCGATCACGCAGCACGATCTTGTCGTCATCAAGGACGTCGTCGTGCTCCTCGCCGCGCTCGTCATCGTGATCAATTTCGCCGTCGATCTGCTCTATCTCGCGATCGATCCGCGCCTGCGGAGCCGGGCATGAGCGTCACGGTGGCGGGGCAGTCACGGCGCATTTTCCGTCATGCCGGGCTGGTGCTCGGCCTCCTGCTGACCGGGCTCGTCGTCCTCGTCGCGCTCGTCTCGCTGGTATGGACGCCGCATTCGGCGACCACCATCGACGTCGCCCACAAGCTGGCGCCACCCTCGCCGGCGCATCTTCTCGGCACCGATCATTTCGGCCGCGACGTCGCCTCGATGCTGATGGTCGGGGCGCAGAACTCGATCATGGTCGGCGTCGTCGCCGTCTCGATCGGCGTGAGCATCGGTGTCGCCGCCGGCCTTCTCGCCGCTTCGCGCGGCGGCTGGGTCGAGGAGACGCTGATGCGCCTCGCCGATTTCACCTTCGCCTTCCCGGCAGTGCTCTCGGCGATTCTGATCACCGCGCTGCTCGGACCCGGCATCGTCAACTCGATCATCGCCATCGGCATCTTCAATATTCCCGCTTTCGCGCGCCTGACGCGCGGCGCTGCGCGCGGCATCTGGCTGCGCGATTTCATCCTGGCTGCGCGCGCGGCGGGGAAGGGAAGGCTGCGCATCACCTTGGAACATGTGCTGCCCAATATCGCCAGCCTCCTCATCGTCCAGGCGACGATCCAGTTCGGCGTCGCCATCCTCGCCGAGGCCGGGCTCTCCTATCTTGGCCTCGGCACCCAGCCGCCCAATCCGAGCTGGGGCCGCATGCTCAACGAGGCGCAGACTTTCCTCTTCATCGCGCCGCGTCTGGCGGTCTATCCCGGCCTCGCCATCGTGCTCGCCGTGCTCGGCCTCAACCTCTTGGGCGACGGGCTGCGCGACCGCCTCGATCCGCGGCTGCGGGGGCGCCGCTGATGGCCCTGCTAACGGTCGCCGATCTCAGCGTCGAGCTGGCCGGTGCGGACGGGCCGCTCACCGTGTTGCGGCAAGTCGGCTTCACCCTCGAGCGCAGCCGCATCCTCGGCATCGTCGGCGAATCGGGCAGCGGCAAGACGATGACAGCGCTGGCGCTGATGAGTCTGCTGCCGGAAGGGGCGCGGGCGAGCGGCTCTATACGGCTCGATGGGCGGGAGCTTCTCGGCCTTGCCGAGGCCGAGCTCTGCGAGCGGCGCGGCGACCGCGTCGCGATGATTTTCCAAGAGCCGATGACGGCGCTCAATCCCTTGCAGACGATCGGACGACAGGTCGCCGAGCCGCTCCGTCTGCACCGCGCCGTGGCGTCGGGCGCGGCGTGGGAGGAGGCAGTGCGCCTGCTCGGCCGTGTCCACCTGCGCGATCCCGAGCGCCTCGCCGCCGCCTTCCCGCATCAGCTCTCGGGCGGCCAGCGCCAGCGCGCGATGATCGCCATGGCGCTCGCCGGCGGCCCGGACCTGCTGCTCGCCGACGAGCCGACCACCGCGCTCGACGTGACGCTGCAGGCGCAGATCCTGGAGCTGCTCGACGAGCTGTTCGCGAATCCGCGCCATCCCTACACCCAGGGCCTGATCCGATCGATTCCGCGCATCGATCTCGACGCCGAGCACAAGACGCGGCTGGAGGCGATCGGCGGCTCGGTGCCGATCCTGATCAATCCGCCGC
>DATAQP010000159.1:0-10779 GCA_036264595.1 Allostellaceae bacterium | reverse complement strand
AAGCGCGCCGACGATCTGCAGAAGGCATTGACCGATGTTCGCCTCGTGTTGCAGAGCTATCCGATGCAGGCGACGCTGAAGCAGGTCGTCGCGGCGATCAGCGGCAACAAGGCCTGGGTCAATCTGCTGCCGCCGAACCGGCCGCTCAGCGCCGCCCAGGCCAGCGAGGTGATGGCGCGCCTCAGCGCCATGCCGCAGATGAGCGGCATCCTCGGCAAGGCGGCAACGAAGGCGGCGTAGACGCCCGACGGTCATTCCCGCAACCTCATTCCCTCTCCCGCTTGCGGGAGAGGGACGGCATACGGGCGGAGGTCACAATCTCGCGCTCGTTCCGTACGACCCAGGGCGACGCTCGACCTCTCCCCCGGATAGGCGATGACCCTACCGAGCAAGACCATCGTGGTTACCGGCTTCGAGCCCTATGGAGGGCGGCGGGTCAATCCGGCGGCCGAGGTGGCGAAGGCGCTTGACGGCTCCACAGTCGATGAGTTCGCGGTCATCGGAGCGATCCTGCCGGTCAGCCAACGCGGGCTGGGCGAGCGCCTTGAGGCACTGCTGGCCGAGCTCAGACCCGCCATCGTGATCAGCCTCGGCTTGGCACCGGGTGAGCCCATGATAAGGCTCGAGCGCTTCGGCCTGAACCTGCTCGATTTCGAGATCGCCGACAATGACGGCGCGCGTCTTGCCGATGCACCGGTCGAGGCCAACGGCAGCACCGCGCTGCGCGCCAGCCTGCCGCTGCGCGCGATCGAGCGGGCGCTGCTCGAGGCCGGCATCCCGGCGCGGCTGTCGAGCACGGCCGGGACGTTCCTGTGCAACGCTACGCTTTACAGCCTCATCCGCATCCTCGAGGAGCGCTTCCCCGCGTCGCTCGGCGGCTTCATCCATCTGCCCTATCTGCCTGAGCAGGTGGCGCAACTTCTCGTCGAGGGCAAGCGCGAGCGGCGACTCGAGCTTGCCCAGCGTTCCGATGTCGCCTCGATGGATCTCGCGACCCAGATCCGCGCGGTGACGATCGCGATGCGGGAGGCGGTCGGCGCTCTTACGGCGCGTTGCTGATCGTCATGCATTTCAGCGGCCACGAGCTTACCCAGCTGATTTCGCAGTATGGCTATTGGGTCGTCATGCTGTTCGTCGGTGTCGAGAGCATCGGCATACCGTTTCCCGGCGAGACGATGCTGCTGGCGGCGGCGATCTATGCCGGAACGACGCATAATCTCGACATCAGCCTTGTCATCGCCGCGGCATCGGCAGGCGCCGTGCTTGGCGACAATATCGGCTACTGGTTCGGTCGCGAGTTCGGCTACGAGCTGCTGCTCCGCTTCGGTCGCTATATTCACTTCGATCAGAGCAAGATGAAACTCGGCATGTATCTCTTCCTGAAGCACGGCGGCAAGGTTGTCTTTTTCGGTCGGTTCGTCGCCGTGCTGCGCGCCTTCGCGGCGCTGCTTGCCGGTATCAATCAGATGGATTGGCCGCGGTTTTTCCTCTTCAACATCGCCGGCGGAATTACCTGGGCAACGATACTTGGCCTCGCAGGCTACAATCTCGGCAAGGAGGCGCGCCACCTTCTCGGTACTGCTGGTATCGTCATTCTCGTCGTCGCTACCGCTCTGCTGGTGGTTGCCTTCATCGCCGTCCGGCGCAACCAGCGTCGGCTGGAGGCGGAGGCGGAGCGTACCTTCCCCGGCTCGCTCATGCATCATATCGGCAAGCATCGCAGAGCGCAGTTATGACCGCGCGTCTCAGAGTTTGGGAACTTGCATGCCGCGTTGCGCGGCCGGGCGCTCCGAGATCGCGGTGAACCACCGCCGGACGTTGGGGAAGTCGTCGAGCGTGACCCCCTGCCAGTCGCAGCGCGCCGCCCACGGATAGCAGGCGATATCGGCGATCGAATAGTCGCCGGCCAGGTACTCCACCGAGCCGAGCCGACGATCGAGCACGGCGTAGAGACGGGCGGCCTCCTTTTCGAAACGCTCGATCGCGTAGGGGATCCGCTCCGGCGCGAAGCGGCGGAAATGATGCGCCTGGCCGAGCATCGGCCCGAAGCCGCTCATCTGGAACATCAGCCATTCGAGGACGGTTATGCGAGCAACCGGCTCGCTCGGCAGCAGCTTGCCGGTTTTTTCGGCGAGATAAATCAGGATAGCGCCTGATTCGAAGATGGCCAGGCGGCTGCCGCCCGGTCCATCGTGATCGACGATCGCCGGGATCTTGCCGTTCGGGTTGACGGCGAGGAACTCGGGGCTGAACTGCTCGCCGCTCGAGATGTCGATCTTGATCACCTCGTAAGGCAGCCCGAACTCCTCGAGAAGGATAGAGACTTTGCGGCCATTTGGCGTCGCCCAGGTATAGAGATCGATCATCGGCGTGGCTCCTAGTCGGCGGTTGCGCCATCGCGGCGCTGGTTGGCAATGGAGCGGATCTGCGCGCGCAATCCCTCGTCGGTGCGCATCAGCCTGTCGAAGTCGCGCGACGAGAGGCGCAATAGGCGGCAGAAACCGAGAGCGATCACGTCAGCGCTGCGCGGCCGGCCGTCGAGGATCGCCATTTCGCCGACGAAATCGCCGGTGCCCAGCCTCACGGGGTGCGGCTCGATGCGCACTTCGACCGCGCCGGAAGAGATGAAGTACATGCTGTCACCGCGCTCCCCCTTGTGCAGGATGACCTCGCCCGGCAGGGCAAGTTGTGCCCGCAGCAGCCGGCTTATCTTGGCCCGTTTGCGCGGATCGATATCGGCGAACATGGCGACGCGTGCGACCAGATCGGTGCGCTTCAGGCCGAGATCAAGCCGCGGCCGCTGCTCCGCCGCGTCGCGCCGGCGGCCGAGGCTTCGCATCAGGTCGTTGTAGACTTCGAGCGTGATGATCGATTCCGCGCGCAGCCGCTGATATTGCTGCTCCTCCAGCCGGATCGCCCTGAGCGTCAGGAACTGCGTCTGCAGGGCTTTTGCATAGCTTGGATATTGCAGCATGAGCGCTTCGATGGCTTGGGCGATCAGTGCAAACCGCGCCGCCAGCTCGGCATCGACCGTCTTGCATGGACCTTCACCAAAAAGACGACGCAGCTGGTCGCCGTTGAACGCGCGCAACTCTTGGACGACGACGCGCGCCGTCAGCTGCGCCTCGAAGCGATCGGCAAGCGCGCGCGCCAGCGGCCATTCGACGCCGACATAGCGCTGCAGCGCGAGGTTGAAGCGAAAGTCGCGAGGAAATCCGACTACTTTGGCCGCGGCGACGCGATATCCGGCGATGCCGCCCGACTTCACCGCGTCGCGCAGTTGCGTGGTGCGCGACAGCAGGCGGGCGAGGGCACGACGCGACATGGCGCGCGCGTCGAAATGCTGGCGGTAGAGTTCCTGCTCGCGCTCGACAAGGATTTTGACACTGCTTTGCAGTCGGGATTCCGGCGGCAGCTGGGCGTTTTCTTCGGCAATGAGAGCGGCGGCCTCGGCCTGTCCGCGATACCAGCTTGCGGCGTCGCTCACGGCGTCGCCGGCGATGCCGTGCTCGCGCGCGACATTGCCGATGTCGTCGCCGATGGTCGAGAGATAGAGCGCTGTCACGCGGTCGCGCAGGGCGAGCTCGGCGGGCGACAGCTGGTCGAGCCCGAGCAACCGCATGAGCGGTCGCAGCGTCGGTGCGCAGACGAACAGGGTGAAGAGCACGAAGCCGGTAGCGAGAACGCCGACGAATTGGCGGATCTCTGGCGCGAGAGCGGTGTTCTCCGTCGCCGCCAGCGCCAGAGCCAGCGAAACGGCGCCTCGCATGCCGCCCCACAGGATGACCAGCTTGTGATCGCGTCGGACGCGCTCGGCAAGGCCTGCGGCGCTCAGCATGGGCAGCAGCCCGTAGAGGGTAATCGCCCGTGCCGCGAAGGCGGCGGTCGTCAGAACGGCGAGCTCGGCGACCTGGTAAAGCGTCGCCGCGGCGAGGAGGGCCGGCACCATCATCGCCGCCAGCAGGAAGATTAGCGAGGTCGCCCAGAAGCCGATTTGCTCCCAGGTCCGAATGAGCACCTTCCAGCTCGACGGCGAGAGGCGCCGGCGCCCCTCCCGATTGATGACGAGGCCCGCGGTCACCACCGCGACGACGCCGGAAACGGCGAGGTAATGCTCGCTGATGACGAAGGTCAGATAGGCGAGGGCGATGGTCAGGGTCGTCTCGGCCAGTCGGTGGTCGCGCAGCATCGGCGACATCCAGCTGACCAGCAGACCAGCGACGTAGCCGGCGGCCAAGCCACCGGCGAAGGCCCGCAGGAAATCGAGCAAGGCATGCAGCGGGTTGGCCTGATGCTCACCGGTCAACATGGTGACGAGCAGCGCGTAGAGTGCGATTGCCGCCGCGTCGTTGAACAGGCTCTCGCCTTCCACCAGCATGCTGAGGCGGCGCGGCGCGCCGATATCGCGAAAGATGGCGACGACGGCGACCGGATCGGTCGTTGCGACGACAGCGCCGAGCATCAGGCAAGCAAGGAGCGCGACGCCGAACGACGCCCACAGCGCTAGGCCGACGACGATGGTGGAGACCAGCACGCCGATCACGGCGAGCAACAAAACCGGGGCGATCTCCTCGGTGAGGCGCTGAACGTCGACGTTGAGCGCCGTCTCGAAGAGCAGGGTCGGAAGGAAGATGTAAAGCAGCGCCTCGGCCGTCAGATCGAAGCGGTGGAGCCCGTGGATCATGTCGCCGACCACGCCGGTGCCGACCGTCGGACCCAGGAAGGCGATGACGCCGCCGATCGCGCAGCCGACGGCGGCGAGCAGCACGGCATAGGGGATGGCCACGCGGTCCGCCAGCGGCAACAGGAAGCTGACCAGTGCAAGCAATCCGGTGAGCGCGAAGATGGTGAGGACGATATCGTGCATTCGTCGCCTGATTGATCCCGAGTATCGACCGCGGATCACAACAGAATGCGGATATTGCGCGCCGCCGTCGAGCCGAAGATGATCAGCCGCTGATCGCTGCCGACTTGCGATTATTCTGCGCGGCGCCGCCCGGCAGCGCGGACGGTGTTGTCAGGCGATCGCCGAGCGGGCGGCCAGGGCGGCGAGCGAGTAGCCGGGCGCGAGGCGATCCGGCGGGAGCAGCACCGAGACGGTTGTCCCGATACTTTCCCGGCTCTCAAGCTGTAGCCGGCCGCCATCTTCGGAGAGTTTCTCGCGGACGACAAGCTGATCGGCATCGTGGCGCAGCAATCCGACCATCGCTGCCATGGTGGGCGCGACCGTGGCAATGACGGCCGCGCGAATCGCGTTCGCGTGGCTATAGACGAAAAGCTGGTTCGAATCGGAAAAGAAGATCGCGGTATGGAGGATGTGCAGGGCAGCGCCGGCCAGCCAGAATCCCCAGCCCGCCGCGATAGGTGCTATAGACCACGGCAAGCAGAAGCACGCCGGGCTGGTTGGGAATCTCCATCCCGAGATAGCCCGCAGTCCACAGCGCCATGATGGCAACGGGCAGGACGGAGAGATAACGAAGACCGGGCTTGAGCCGCAAATTCATTCAAGGTTCTCTAGTGCCGCCGGCGGCATAATGCGGCATTATCATTGATCTAGCCTAACGTTTCATGAATTTACCATTTGCTCGACGAGGCATGATCTTGCCCCAGCCTGCGCGGCCGGCTCTTCTCCAAATCACCGGGTTGCGTCGCAGTTTCTATGGCGTTGCAGCGCTGAATGGCGTCGATCTTAACGTCGCGGCGCAGAGCATAACCGGGCTCATCGGACCGAACGGCGCCGGCAAGACAACGTTTTTCAACTGCGTTTCCGGCCTCATCCCGCCGCAGGGCGGAACCATCGTCTTCGATGGAGTCGACGTTACCGGCTGGCGGCCCGACCGCATTACCCGCCGTGGCCTCGTCCGCACTTTCCAGATCGCACGCGGCTTCCCGCGGCTTTCGGTGATGGAGAATTTGCTGCTCTACGGTGCCGACCAGCCGGGGGAGCGCGTTATGCAGGCGGTGCTTCGCTCGCCGGCGGCCAAGCGGCGCGAGGAGGAGTTGCGGGCGCGCGCCCGCGTCGTCGCGGCCCGGCTCAACCTCACCCGTGTTCTCGACAATCCGGCGAGCGATCTCTCGGGCGGCCAGAAGAAGTTGCTCGAGATCGGCCGGGCGCTGATGACCGACCCCAAGCTGATCCTGCTCGACGAGCCGATCGCCGGGATCAATCCGACTCTTGCCGACGAGGTCGGCGCGCATCTCCGGACGCTGCGTGCCGATGGGCTGAGCTTCCTCGTCATCGAGCACCACATGGACATGATCGCGCGGCTGTGCGACCCGGTCATCGTCCTGGCCGAGGGGCGTACGCTTGCAGAGGGCAGCTTCGCCGCGATCCAGGCCAATGAAGACGTCCAGGAGGCCTATATGGGCCGGCGGCGATGGGCCTCCTGACAGTTTGCGGCCTGGTCGCTGGTTACAGTGCCGCCGACGAGATCTTGAAGGGCGTCGACTTCGCAGTCGAGAAAGGCGAGATCGTCACCATCATTGGACCGAATGGCGCCGGCAAGTCGACGCTGCTCAAGACGATCGCCGGTCTGCTGAAGCGGAAATCCGGCACGATCTCGCTTGCGGGCCAACGGATCGACGGCCGGCCGGCGCGCGAGATCAGCACGCTCGGCATCGCCTTCGTGCCGCAGGAGTACAACATCTTTCCGACGATGAGCGTCGCCGAGAACCTGGAGATCGGCGGCTATGTCGATCGGCGCGGCGCACAGGGTAGAATCTCCGCGTTGCTCGCGCGCTTTCCCATGCTCGGCGAGAAGCGCCGGCAAGCCGCGCGCACGCTGAGCGGAGGCCAGCGCCAGGTCCTCGCCATGGCGATGGCGTTGATGGTCGAGCCGGCGCTGCTGCTGCTCGACGAACCCTCGGCCGGCTTGTCGCCAATCGCCGCCGAGATGCTGTTCGCGACGATCGGCGCGATCAACCGCGAGGGCGTCGCCATTGCCATGGTCGAGCAGAACGCGCGTGAGGCGCTGGCCATCGCCGATCGCGCCTATGTCCTGGTCGATGGTAAGAACAGCCGCAGCGGCGCGGCGGCGGACCTCGCTGCCGATGCCGAGGTGAAGCGGCTGTTTCTCGGTGCCTAACGCCGGACCGACGCAATGTCGGGATAATATTGCGGTGCCTCGCGGCGATCGGCCATGCCATAGTCGCGGATGACCCGGACGCGCCGATGGCGCCGCCGACCCTGTGCCGGTGCGCGCGGAACCCATCGCTTAGCCGCTGCCGCATCCTTCCACGAGACGAGGAGGAGCAGCTTGCCCGGGGTATAGATGCTCTCGAAGGTCTGGTGATCGACGATGCCTTGGGTGCCGATCTTCGCCAGACCGAGATCGCCCGCTAGGTCGGCGCTTGCCACCTTTTTATCCGTGGTCGGCGCGAGCTCGCTGATGGTGACGGCCTTGCCGGCGCCGACCGAGGTCTCATCGAAGCGCTGCTGCTCGACAGCGAGTCCCGGGGGCGGCGCGCTGTCGGCAACGATCTCGCCGACCCGGAGGTGATAGTTGCGAAAGACCTGAAAACGGCCTTTCTCCTGGACGCCGTGATGCTCGCCATGGGTGCGCCAGCGTATCACCGCCTTCTCGTCGCGCCAGGTCGAGAGCGACAACAGAAGTCCGGCGTCGCGCTGGCTCTTGAAGCGATCGTTGTCGATGAAGCCGTCGATCGCCTCGAGCTTCGGCTTGAGCTGCTTCGCAAGGGCGAGATATTCGTCGAAACGCTCTTCCTTCGGTTGAAC
The DNA here is from genome assembly GCA_036264595.1 of Allostellaceae bacterium. Classification (GTDB taxonomy): domain Bacteria; phylum Pseudomonadota; class Alphaproteobacteria; order ATCC43930; family CGMCC-115725; genus URHD0088. The sequence goes on along the minus strand of DATAQP010000159.1, from coordinate 3,044 downwards.
TTCAAAGATCACGGCAAACATTGCGGCTCCTTCTTGTGCTGAGGATCAACGCCGATAACGGCAGTCTACTGCGTCTTGCGTGCATTCACGCGCGCAGCGGGCTGGTCGCCGCCGGCGAGGAAAGTCCCCGTCTCGTGGTAGAGCGCGTGGCGGTTCTCTTCGAGGTGCATGAGATGCGTCGCGCGGCTGATCTTGATGTCGCGCCGTAGCGGCGACGCCTTTAGGGCATCGAACAGCCAACGCGCGTCGTCATCGTTGCACAAGCTGTCCCATTCGCCGCGAATGATGGCGACCGGGGCACGCACGAGGCCGGGGTCGTAGGCGAGTTCGCCGGCCCAGGCATCGAAGATGTCCTGGAAGGCTCCGCTCGGCGTCTTGACCGAAGCCGGTGAGCGCGTTCGACTCGTGGCGTCGCCATCGAGATAGCGCTCGCCCCATTCGTCGAAATGGCGCCTGTCGAGAACGGGCGGCTCCCCCTTGGGAACGTCGGCGACGAAGCGATTCCACTGGTCCTTGAGCGAAATCAGCCGCCATGCCGGGAGACGCTGGGGCTCGCCGCGGCGCGGCCGCTGCGCGATCGGGCCGAAGAGGACGACGCGGTCGACCAACTCGGGACAGCGCCCGGCGAAGTGCCCGGCGACGATGGTGCCCCACGAATGGGCGATCAGTGATATCCGCGGAACGCCGTGATGCGCGGTTATGAAGCGGACCGCTTGCTGGAGTTGCCGGCTGGCGATCTCGGCGCCACCCAGCGGCGGGTGGCGGTCGGCGGGCTCCGCCATCTCGGGATAGGGATCGGAAAGCTGACCGAATCCGTGGAAATCGAGTCCCCAGCTGTGGAAGCCGGACTCGCATAGCGCGTCGGCCCACGAGCGGCCATCGAAACGATGGGAGATCGACAAGGCGGAGGGGAATGTGCCGCCATGGACGTAGAGCGCGATTCTTGGCGCGCGGGCCTGTGCGGCGCTGGGCGGCAAATGACGTAGGAACAGCCGAAGTCCGGCGCATGGACTGTCGATCTGGAAATGCTCCTCGCGCGGGTCGAGCTTCGCCCCGATGAAATCCTCGTTCGGCGATGTCGTCAGCTGCATCGTGCCCTCCAATCCGGAATTTTCGTTCACAGGAGATGGGCTGTCGCCGGGCCGATGTCGAAGTCAAACGCTTCGGCGCCGCTCGAAGCGTGCCCGCGGCAGAGGGCAAATCCCTTGCCAATTGCGGGACGCGCGCGATTGCAGTTAGTCTTGCGGGCAAACGCACTGGTTGAGACGAGTGAGTGACGGTACTGACAGGGCTGACAGGTGGAGGGGCAACATGGCGGCGATAACGAACGCTGGAACCCGGCAGAGCCGTTACCGGGCTGTCTCCGCGGCAGTCATCGGCAATGTGCTGGAATGGTACGATTTCGCCGTCTACGGCTTCATGGCCGCCATCATCGGCAAGAATTTCTTCCCCGCCGGCGATGAGGTCAGTCAGTTGCTAGCCGCCTTCGCCGTCTATGGTGTCGGTTTCCTGGCGCGTCCCATCGGCGGCATCGTCATCGGCCGCATCGGCGACACGCATGGCCGCAAGACCGCCCTCGTCTGGACAATTATGCTAATGGCCGCCGGCACCGTGCTGATCGGCATCATCCCGACCTATGCCATGATCGGCATCGCCGGTCCGCTGCTCATTCTGGTCGCACGGCTGATGCAGGGCTTCTCGGCGGGCGGCGAATGGGGCGGCTCGACCGCCTTCATCGTCGAATGGGCCGACGAGGGCGAGCGCGGCTTCCTCGGCAGCTTTCAGCAATGCAGCGTTTCGGCCGGGTTGCTGCTCGGCTCCGGCATCGCCGCCTTGACGACCTCGCTGTTCGATGCGGCGACGATGGACGCATGGGGCTGGCGGATTCCGTTCCTGCTCGGCGCGCTGCTCGGTCCTGTCGGCATGTATATGCGCCGCAACATCGACGAGACCCCGGCCTACGAGCGGGCAATGCGCCTGGCGCCGCCGGCGCCGCAAACCGACGATGCAACGCCGTTCGGGATGGCGGCCCAGGCCTTCGGCTTCACGGTCCTGTGGACGGTGGCGTTCTATATCTTTCTCACCTACATGCCGACCTTCATCAAGACCTATGCCAAGGTGAGCGGCGCCGCGGCGCTATGGTCGAACACGATCGGACTTCTCGTGCTCGTCATCGCCATCCCGCTGATGGGCAGGTTGTCGGACCGCATCGGCCGCAAGCCGTTGCTGCTGACCTGCTGCGCCTGCTTCATCGTGCTCCCCTATCCGGTCTTCGCTCTCTATCTGTCGGCGCCGCCGCTTTGGGTGATCATCACGGTGCAGATCGCCTTCGGCGTCATTATCGCCATGTTCTCGGGTGCCGGGCCGGCAGCAATCTCGGAGATCTTTCCGACCCGTATCCGCTCGACCTGGATGACCACCGGATATGCGCTGTCGGTGGCGATCTTCGGCGGTTTCGCACCCTATATCGCCACTTGGTTGATCGCCCATACCGGATCGGCGATCTCGCCGGTCTATTACGTGATCGCCGCGGCGGTGGTCAGCACCATCGTCATCGCAGGGCTGAAGGAGACCGCGCACGTGCCGCTGCGCTGAGAAGGAGCCAACGGGGGCCGAGAAGAGGCGAGACAGCAGCAATCGCGTGACCTACAAATCCTGATGCTTGAAGTCGCGCAGCTCGTCGTCAATGGCCTGGTCGCCGGCACCATCCTGGCGGTGCCGGCGATCGGCATCACCGCGATCTATGCGGTGCTGCGCTTTCCCAATTTCGCCATCGCCTCGATCGCCACGATCGGCGCCTTCGCCGGCTATGTCGCCAATGTGCGCTTCGGCATGCCGGCGCTCGCCGCCACCGCGATCGCCTTCGTCGTCGCCGGCATCGTCGGCGTTCTCAGCGATGAGTACGTGCTGAAGCCAATCCGGCCGACCGGGCTACTTGCCGCGGCAATCGCATCGGTGGCGCTCACCATCGCGCTGGAGAACGTCGTCCGTTTCATTTTCGGCAACGATCTGCGCGGCTATGACCTGCCGATCATGCGGGACTG
>DATAQP010000058.1:0-2962 GCA_036264595.1 Allostellaceae bacterium | reverse complement strand
CTCCGCGGGCGCGAGTGGCGCATTCTTTGGCTTCGCTATTATGGCTGGCGATCGCTGCGTGACCGGCAAGCAATACTTGTGTCGCCGATGGGTGCCAGTCTCATCGTGCTTCTCGTCTCCGCAGCGTTGATCGCTGCGGCGCTCGGGGAACAAGCGGTCGCCGCCACGCCGTCCGATTCGGCGTCACCGTGGCGTGACCAGGAAGCCCTGACGTCGCCCGCGGGCCTCCAGCAATTGCCGGAATTGCCGACCCGCGCCGTCGCACCACGCCAAGTCCACGCTCCTGAGGAAGCGGAGAATGTGGGGCCCGGACCGGTCGAGCTGGAGGAGAGACGGAGATCGGTCGCGCCGAAACCGGTTGTCAAGCGCCTGCCGCCATCCGAGGAAGTAGCGCTGCCGCAACCGACCGTTTCGGATGCTCAACCGGCGCCGCAACCGGAGGCGCCGTCCGCGCAAACCGCAGCCGCAACGACCCCACCCCCACCCCCGCCACCCGCAGACAAGCCGGAGAGCGACGACAAATCCGGCGCGGGCACGGCATCCCCATCTACGGCGCTGGCGCCCAACGCCCCGGCGCCGGTGGCGGCGAACGATCTCGTCGGCATCCTGATGCAGCGTGGCGACGAGCTGTTGAAGCTGCGCGATATCGCCGCTGCCCGGCTCCTCTATGAGCGCGCGGCGTTGCTCGGGAACGCGCGTGCCGCGATGCTCGCCGGCAAGACCTATGACCCGCTTTATTTCGCCGAGATCGGCGCCAGCGGCATCGCACCGGATCGCGCCAAGGCGCTGGAGTGGTACGGGGCCGCGGCTACGCTCGGCGACGGCGAAGCAGCGGCCCGAACGGAAAAGCTGCGCAACACCTCTCATCAATGACATCGACGAGGATACCGGCATGTTTCATCGCAGTATCGTGATGCTCGCGAGCCTGCTTTGCGGTGCGTTGTGCGCCGCCGGCGTCGCGGCGCAGCAGGCGGGCGATCTCAAGGCGCAGGCCAATCGTGGAACGATCGGCGTTATCAGCGGCGGCATCGACGGCACCTATATCAGGATCGCCGCCGATCTTTCCGCCGTGCTCGAGGAGCCGGACTCGCTGCGCATCCTTCCCGTGCTCGGCAAGGGTTCGGTGCAGAATCTGTCCGATCTCCTCTATATGCGCGGCATCGATGTCGGCATCGTGCAATCCGACGTTCTCGCTTACGTGAAGCGCGAGAAGACCTATCCCGGCATCGAGAAGCGCCTGCAATACATCAGCAAGCTCTACAACGAGGAGCTCCACATTCTCGGCGGGCCCGGCATCAACTCGATAGCCGATCTCGCCGGCAAGAAGGTCAATTTCGACGTCAAGGGCAGCGGCACCTTCATCACCGGATCGCTGGTCTTCGATACGTTGAAGATTCCGGTCGAGCCGGTGTCCTACGACCAGGCGCTCGCCCTCGACATGGTACGCAAGGGCGAGATCGCCGCTCTCGCCTATGTCTCCGGCAAGCCGGCGCGTCTCTTCGCCAATCTGAAGCCGGAGGATAACGTCCATTTCCTGGCAGTGCCGATCAACGCCGAGCTCCTGGAGACCTACCTGCCGTCGCAGCTGACGCATGACGACTATGCCTTCCTCACGGCGCCGGTCGACACGGTTGCGGTCGGCGCGGTGATGGCGGTGGTGTCCTTCCCGGTCCAAAGCGAGCGCTATAAGAACCTGGCGCGCTTCACCGAGGCGTTCTTCAGCAAGTTCGCCGCCTTCCGCGAGCCGCCCCGTCATCCGAAATGGCGCGAGGTCAGCCTGTCGGCGGAGCTGCCGGGCTGGACGCGCTTCGCGCCGGCGGAGGCCTGGCTCCAGCACAATGCCAGGCCCAACGTGCCGCTCGCGGAAGCCGATGTGCGCAAGGCCTTCGATACGCTGCTCGACCAGCAGGCCAAGACGACCGGCCGTACGATGACGACGCAGCAACGGGCGGCCCTCTTCGAGCAGTTCCTGCATTGGAGCCAGCAATCGGCTCAGTAATGAGCATCGTCCGGTCCCGGCCAACCGGGGAGGGCCGGCTCAGGTGCTGACGCCGATGCTCTTGGCGAAGCCGACGAGGGCCTGCTCGAAACAGGCGAGCGGCGCGCGCACGATGCCGGCGCCAACCTGGCCAAGGCCGGGTTGGCGATGGGCGATGCCGGTATTGATGACCGGAGCGAAACCGGTCTCCAGCACCTTGCGGATGTCGATGCCCATCGGCGTGCCGGCGAAATCGAGCGTCGGCAAGGTCCAGTCGGCGTTGCGCGCCGCGGTGATCTCGTACATGCGGCGCGTCGTGGCGAAGGCTTCGGCGGCGCTGCCGGCGCCGACGAAGCCGGCGACGGCGGGCGAGGCCGCCATCGCCATGCCGCCGAGGCCGATCGTCTCGACGATCGCCGAATCGCCGATATCGGGATTGGCGTCGGCTGCGCTGAAACCGGGAAAATAGAGACCCTTCGGCATCTCGACCGGCGCGGTGAACCAGCGCTCGCCGGTGCCGCTCACCTTGATGCCGAACTCGGTGCCGTTGCGCGACATCGCGGTGACGATGGTCGAGAAGGCGATGCCCTTGACCGGGTCCATGATCGCCTTGCCCATCGCCATCGCGATGTTGAGGAAGAACTGATCGTTGCCGCCGATGAAAGCGAACAGGCGCGCCAGCGTCTCGCTATCGGGCACGGCGCGCGCGAGATCGGGCGCCATCTCGCGGACGAAGAGCGAGGAGCAGGCGAGATTGCGCTGATGCATCTCGTCGCCCATGGCGAGGCCGCGCGCGACGAGCGGCTTGAGCTTGAGCCCGCCGCGCGCCCGCAAGGCGGCGCCGAGCGCCGGGCCAAGATCCGACGCCAGCCAGCGCAGGCGCTCGATCACCTCCGGCCCGTTGGCGCCGAAGCGCATGACCTTGCCGAGACCCTCGTTGAGCGCGCAATAGGCGCGATTGCCGAAGCGGCGATTCTCGACGAC
>DATAQP010000016.1:0-3831 GCA_036264595.1 Allostellaceae bacterium | reverse complement strand
GGCCGCGAGGCGCTGCTGCGCCAACGCAAGGCAGGGCTCGGCCGCCGCCTCGTCCAGTTCGCCCTCAAGGATGCGGCGAAACTGCTCTATCACGACGAGCCGATCCGCCGCGACGGCGCCATCGTCGGCCGCATCACTTCGGGCATGTTCGGGCACAGTCTCGGGCGCGCCCTCGGCATGGGCTATGTCGTGCATGAAGCGGTCGCCGATCCCGCTTTCATCCGGACCGGACGATGGGAGATCGAGGTCGCCGGCGAGGGCTGTCCCGCCGAGGCCTCGCTGGCGCCATTCCATGACCCGAAGCGTCAGCGGGTGCGGATGTAGATGCCCGCCTCGTGGCTGTGGGACGACAGGCTTCGAATGCCGACCTCGTTGAACTCGCGAAAGCGGCTGGCTAGGCTTAAGCGCCGATCGGCACGGCAAATCCGCATAGGTGCGCCATGAGCCCCAGCTTCGACTGCGTGAGCCCCCTGCCGGGTGCCAATTTCGGCAGCCGGCTCGGTCTTGCCGGGGATGCCGGCGCCCATGCGCTCGTCGTGGCGGCGGAGGCCGAGGAGCAGGCCTTGCCGCGAGCGCTGGCGGCGGCCGGAGGGTTGCTGTTGCTGCCCGGGATGGCGGCAATGAGCGAGGAGCCGGCGCTGCTTTTGCGCTTGAGCCGCCTCTTCGGCGCCGAGGTCGAGAACTATCGGGAGAATTTGACGCCGCTCAATATGGTGCACGAATCCGTGCCCGAGATTCTCGTCGTCTCGAACATCCCGCCGGTCGGTCGGGCGCCGCCTGCCCTGCCGACACCGCCACTGACCGAAGATGGCAGGCTGCCGACGCAGTTTCCCCATCGCAAAGGCTGGCACACCGATCAGAGCTATCGCCGGCCGCCGCCGGATATCTCGCTCTTCCTCGCAGTCCATCCCGCGCCCGCGAGTCAGGGGCAGACGCTGTTCGCCAACGGCACGGCAGCCTATGAGGCGTTGTCCCCGACGCTCAAGGCGCGTATCGAGGGCCTTGAAGGGCTCCATTCGCAATTGAGCGCCGGACGCGGACGCGACGCGGTCCTCGCCGGCGAGAAACCGCGCGCGCTGAAGCCCCATGAGCGCCCGCAGCGCCAGCCCGTCGTGCGCGTCCATCCCGTCACCGGCCGGCGCGCCCTCTATCTCTGCGAATCGGGCCAGATGGATTGGGTGGATGGTCCCTTCCTCGGCATGGAGCCTGGTCCCCATGGCGACGGCGCTTCGTTGCTCTTCAAGCTGATGACCCATCTCACCAGCCGTGAGTTCGTCTACGTTCATGAGTGGGAACCGGGCGACCTCCTGGTGTGGGACAATCGCTGCCTGATGCATGCCGCGACCTGGTATGACGCCGCCACCCAGCGACGGCTGATGTGGCGCACCACAGTCAGCGGCAATCCTGGCACCGCCTATGCCGGGGAGCGCAAGAGCTGGATTGCGCTCGCCGACTCCGCCGCCACATCAGAGGCGGCGCAAGCGGCTTCGGCAGACTGATCCGCCGCCGCTTGGCAACCGTCAAGGACTCGTTTCTGTGGCGGGTGTATAGCAATCCAGCGGTAAAAGGCTGATGCTAGATATTGTGTTTTGCGGTATTGTGACCTACAATAACTAGATGATATCCTAGTGCACAGCAGAGGGAGGGACGATCGGCCAGCGTCTGCGGGCGAGGGAAGGACGGTGGCTTTTACAGCGGAGTTCGACATGACTTCTGCACCCACCGTCTTGGCTATCCTCACCGGAATGATCGCCGCTTCATCGCTTACCGCGTTCCCGGCCGCCGCCGCGCCCCCCGAGAACGCCGATCCGGCACTGGCGCCGTGGTTTCAAAGTCTGCGCCAGCCGGAGACTGGGATGTCGTGCTGCGACATCGCCGATTGCCGCCCGACCGACTACCGCACGGTCGGCGACACCTACGAGGTATGGGTCGACAACCAATGGATGCCCGTCCCGCCGCGCCGCATCCTGCAACGCGCCGACAACCCGGTCGGCCGCGCCGTCGTGTGCTGGACACCGCAGCGCGGCATCATGTGCTTCGTGCGCGGCACCGAGGCCTGAGCGATCGCGCCGTTTACCCCGTCGGTCGCCTGAAGCGGTCGCGCGGAATCTCGGCGATTGCGGTGATCTCGACGACGAGCTCGGGCCGGTAGAGCGCGACGACCTGCACCGTCGTCGTCACCGGAAAGGGCGCGGCGAAGAATTCCCGCCGGATATCGCCTGTGGTCATGAACTCAGCGATATCGGTGACGTAGTGGGTGAGCGAGACGATGTCGCCCATGGCGCCGCCGAGGCCGGCAAGCACGGTGCGAATGTTCTCCAGCACTTGACGGGTCTGCGCCCGCATGTCCCCGGCGCCGACGACCGCGCCATCGCGATCGAGGGCGATCTGACCTTTGAGGTGAACGACCTGACCGTCGCCCTGGATGGCTGCCATCGAGAAGGCGCCGAACGGTGCCCAGACATCGGGCGGGTTGAAGGCGTCGATCATAGATTGTTCTCCCGTGAGCCGTTTGGGCATGGCTGACGCGAGCTAATAGCGATTGCGTGCCGGCGTACGGTCAAGAATTCTCGCATTGTCGGAACGGCTGGGTCGGAACGGCTGGCAAGGAAGACGATGATTCTCCCCGCGATGCTCGCTCCGCTCCTCATCAAGGTGCTGATCACCGCGGCGACGGTGGTCGCCGCCTCGGTCGCCGCCGAGCGCGCCGGGCCAATCGTCGGCGGCATCATCGTCGCGCTGCCGGTCTCGGCCGGGCCCGGCTATGTCTTCCTCGCCCGCCAGGCGAGCGATGCCTTCATCGCGCATAGCGCCGTCTACAGCCTCGCCATCACGGCGGCGACCGCGCTCTATCTTGCCGCCTATGTGCGGGTGGCGCCGCGCCTCGGCCCGTTCGCCAGCGTCGCCGCCGCGCTGGTGCCGTGGTTCGCCCTCGCCGCGCTGCTCCTGCGCATCGAGCTCACCTGGGAGGTCGCCCTCGCCCTCAACCTCGTCACCTTCCCGCTCGCCATCTGGCTGACGCGCGACAGCGCTGCCGGCGAGATCCTGCCGCCGCGCGTCGTCAGCCTGCGCGATCTTCTGCTGCGCGCCCTGCTGGCGGGCAGCCTCGTCGCCACTGTGGTCACAATCAGCGATCTCATCGGACCGCGCCTGACCGGCAGCACGATGACCTTTCCGGTCGTGCTGACGACGCTCGGCCTCATCATGCATCACCGCTATGGCGGACGGGCCGCGGCGCGGGCTCTGCGCGGCGCACTCCTGGCCATGCCGGGGTTTTCCGCCTGCGTCCTCACGCTGCATCTTCTTGCCGAGCCGTTCGGCGCCGTCGCCGCGCTGGTCGCCGCGCTCGGCGTGTCGCTTGCCGCCTCGCTGCTGTTGCTGCTCTGCACTCGCGCCGGGCGGCGACAGGCGAACAACATGGTTCCCTTGCCGCGGCTTGCCGATTAACGTTGCGGCATGATTGCCGATCGACCGCCGCCTGTCGCGCCGCGTCCTGCCGCCACGCTTCTGCTGCTGCGCGACGGCGCCGCCGGGCTCGAAGTGCTGATGACCGCGCGCCACGAGGAGGCGGGCTTCGCCGCCGGCGCGCTCGTCTTCCCGGGCGGCAAGGTCGACCCGGTCGATGCCGCCCTCGCCGCCCATTGCCCGGCGTCCGGTCTCGATCCGGCCGCCCTCGTCCTGCGCGTCGCCGCCATCCGCGAGACCTTCGAGGAATGCGGCATCCTGCTGGCGCGCGCCGACGGGGCCCTGGTGTCGGCTGAACTGCTTGCGGCGCTGATGCAGCGTCACGGCCGCTGCTCCGATTCGGTATTTGCCTCTCTCGTCGCCGCT
>DATAQP010000056.1:0-3186 GCA_036264595.1 Allostellaceae bacterium | reverse complement strand
GCGATCGAGCCGCATGGCGATCTGGTCGACGATCTTGCCGAACGGATGGCGGCGGACGAGACTTCCGTCTTCCGCATCGATGGCGCGATGCGTGTCGCGGCGCTAAATCAGGCAATCGCCCGCGACTATGGCTGGGCGCTCGGCATCGAATACGCCGATCACCGGGCGAGCGCCCGCTTCTGGTATGTCTCCGAGGAAAAGCTCGAGCCGCGCCTCGGCGAGCGCTACGAGGAACCGGGCGCCGCGCTCGAGCAGCCGCTTGCCATCGGCCGTGATATCGCCGCTTTGCACGAAGCGCTTGCGACGAGAAGCGGCGACGAGACGGTGGCCGCGTTCCTACTGGCACATCCGGCATTGCGCCATGTCGTGCGGCGCGTGCAGATCGGCACGCGTCATCCCTATGCCGAGATCAGGGACAATCTGATCGGCGCGGCGATGCGGCCGATCGACTTGTTGCGCTGCAAGCTGTCCTTCTTCGGGGCGACGCGCTTCGATCCCAAATCGGATCGCTGGATCCGTATCACCCTCTTTCAGAACGCGCCCTATCCCGACGAGCTCGCCACCGCCGAGCCCGACGATTGGGCCTACCCATCGCTTGCCGGCTGAGCCGCCCATGCGGTGCTCGCTGAATGAGATCGATTCCCAGCTGCGCAAGGCGGCGCGCGGCGCCGGCCTGCCCTGGGGACTGGCCGAGGAAGCCGGCAAGGCAGCGCGCTGGCTGGAAATGCACGGCATCGCGTGCCTGCCGGTCTTTGCCGCGCTGTTCGAGCGGAACGACGGTCGGAATTACGACGAGATCGCGATCATGCCGGCGGAGGGACTCTGGCGGGCAAAAGGCGGCACGTTATGCCCGCTGATCACCGGCGCAGCGCTCGTCGATCGCGCCGAGGAGATCGCCGCCGGCAGAACGGTAGAGTTAGAGGTCGTCGCCTGGCCGGTACTGCTCGTGCCCTTCGCCGCCGCGGCGGCGAAGGCGACCGGCTCGGGCATCGCGCTCGCCTGGCCCGGCGTGCAGTTCAGCTTTGAGGACAGGCTCGTTGTTCGCAGCAATGCCACGCTCGACGTCACCAAGATGGCGTCGGTCCCTCACGCCAGTTGTGGCCGCCTCGTCGGCCGCGCACAGGGAAAGATCGTGAAACCGGAGATCGCCAGCACCGTCGTCGACGAGAGCGTCTGGGCTCGGCTCGATGTATTCGTCGAGCGCACCTACGTGCCGGCAAGCGAGGAATCGCGGCTGAAGGGCGCCGGAGCCGGGCTACTCGACACCGATTGAGGCCGCGCGCGAAATCCGAGGAGAGAGATGATGACCGCAACCATCCTGCAAACCGCGGAGATCGAAGATCTGGCGTGCCACGCCCTGATCGCCGCAGGGGCGAGCGAGGGGAATGCGCGATCGCTCGCTGCCGCCGTCGCCGCTGCCGAGCGGGACGGCATCGCCTCGCATGGTCTCGCCTATCTCGCAACCTATTGCGAACATCTCCGCTGCGGCAAGGTCGACGGCACCGCGACACCCGAGCTGCAGCGCGTCAGGCCCGGCCTGCTCGCCGTCGATGCCCGAACCGGCTTTGCGCATCCGGCAATCGATCTCGGCATCGCCGCCCTCATACCGCTCGCCCGCGAGCAGGGCATCGCCGCTCTCGTTATCCGCAACTCCTATAATTGCGGCGTGCTCGGCTATCACACGGAGCGTCTCGCCCGGGCCGAGCTTCTCGCTCTCGGCTTCACCCACGCGCCGGCATCGATCGCGCCGATCGGCGGCTTGCGGCCGGTCGTCGGCACCAATCCATTCGCCGTTGCGGTACCCGACGGCGCCGGCGGCATGGCGATCGCCATCGACCAGAGCGCCAGCGTCGTCGCCAAGAGCGAGATCATGCGCCGCAATCGCGAAGGCGAGCCAATCCCCGAGGGCTGGGCTCTCGGCCCTGACGGCCGGGCGACGACGGATCCCGCCGTCGCCCTCAAAGGCACGATGGCGCCGAGTGGCGGCTATAAGGGCGTCGGCATCGCGCTGCTCGTCGAGATCCTTGCCGCCGCGGCAAGCGGCGCCAGCCTCTCGATCGACGCCAGCCCGTTTTCCGGAACCGCGGGCGGGCCGCCGAAGACCGGACAATTCTTCATCGCGATCGACGCCCAGGCGAGCTCCGATGGCGCCTTCGGCGCGCGCATCGCCCGGCTCGTCAAGATGATCGCCCGTCAGGAGGGCGTCCATCTCCCGGGCAGCGGACGTGCGACGGCACGGGCGCGTGCCGATCGCGCGGGCATCGCGGTCGATGCCGGCACGATCGCCAAGGCGCAAGCCCTGGCCGGCGCGGGCTGAGGACTGCGCCCCCTATCCCTCCTTGACGCAAACCAGATAGATGTAGACGTAGTCCATGCCGTGCCCGGAGGGGGCAGCGGCGACGAGGTCTTCGTAACGCTGGTAGAAGGTATCGATGATGCGGGCGCGCTCCTCAGGCGGGCGCGTCGGCGAGAGGCCGCTGATAAAGGTCGGCTCGCTCCATGAGCGCAGCGTCGGGATATAGGCGCGGGCGAACTCTGCAGCATTGCCGTGGCGCTCGAAATTGCTCGCATAGGGACAGCGCACGACCCGAGACTCAACATGCTCGAGCCGCAATCCGGCGCGAAAGACGGGATTCCCGCTGTCTGTCAGCGGCGCGACGAATTGCTCGACCGTGCGGTAGGATTGCGGAAAATTCGTATTGGCGAACTCCTCCGCGGTGATGACGCCCTCCTCGGCGAGACCTGCCCATAATCGGCCGAACGTGTCGAACATGCTGACGCCGCCGGTATGGCCGAGATAGCGGCCGGCCTCGTCGATGCCGAAATTGAATAGGCATAGCCGGCCGCCGGGCACCAGCTCGCGGGTGCGCGCGAGGAGCATACGCTGCCAATCGACACGGCCCTGCTCGACATAGGCCTCGCGCTCACGTCCCGTCGCGCCAACCATGTGAACGTGGTTCGCGATGTTGCAGGGATTTTTCGAGATGTAGTGGGACGCCGTCGCCGAGAAGCCGAGATGGAGACTGCGCGCCGGAAAGATCGCCTGATGGAACGAGGTGCCCGAGGCGAAGACGTAGAGATCGTCGATCTTGGGATAGTAGCTGGCGATATCGGTCTGACCGTGGATCATCCGGAAGACCTGGCTGAAATCGTTGCGCGGCAGGTCGGTATAGACCATCTCGATCG
>DATAQP010000517.1:0-9149 GCA_036264595.1 Allostellaceae bacterium | reverse complement strand
CGGGCTCCCGCCTCTGTGCTGGCACCGTTCAGCTTCACCCAGCTCATCTGGGCCACGGCGCTCGGCTATCTCATCTTCGGCGACCTGCCGGACGGCGCCACCTTGCTCGGCGCGCTCGTCATCGTCGGCAGCGGCCTCTATGTCTTCTATCGCGAGAGCGTGCGGCGCGGCGCTTCTTCACGCTGAAGCGCCGCGCGCCGAGGCATCACGCCTTCGCCGCCAGCGCCTCGATCTCGACCCGCCATTCCGGCCGCACCAGCCGCGAGACGACGACCAGGGTGGAGGCCGGGAGCGCCTCGCCGATCATCCGGTCGCGGGCGGCGCGAAAATCGGCGATATCGGCCTCGCTGGTCAGGAAGACGGTGATCTTCACCACATCGGCGAGGCTCATGCCGGCATCGGCCAGGATCGCCGCGATGTTGCGGAAGCAATTCTCGGTCTGGCCGCCGATATCCCCGGGCGTGCTGCCGTCCGGCGCCACCCCGACCTGGCCCGAGACGACGAGCCAGCGGGCCCCGGGCGCAACCTCGATCGCATGGGTGTAGCGACCGCCCGGCGGGGCGATGGATGATGGGTTGAGCTTGCGGTTCATCGGATCCTCCTGGCGCTGCGGGCACGATATGTTTCGTCTAGGATTTGAGCGATCTCCGGCTCTTGGCAAGCTTTCGTTTACCACCGCCTGCTAAGAGAAAGCCATGGATATGGCCCGCCGCCTGACGCTCTTCGGCAGCGCGCTTTGCGCCGTTGCCGCATTGCTTGCCCCGGCTCATGCCGAGAATGTCGTCATCACCTCGAAGAGGCCCTATTGGGCGGTCGGCGTGCGCGACGACAAGATGAGCCGCGCCTGCTCCCTCCAACGCTTCAACCTCAAGCGCACCGACACGCTGGTCGCCCGCTTCGTCGGTGCCGAAGGGGCGGAAACCCTCGCCGTCGCCAAGGGCAACGGCAACAATCTCTACGATCCCGAGCATCTCGCAAAGCCGACCGAGGATTATTTCTTCCTCAATCAGAGCACGACGAGCTGCGAGGTCTATGTCGGCGGCCGCGGCAAGAAAGCGGCGCCGCAGCCCCCGCCCAGGTGACCGGCCAGGTGATCGCCTCGGTCGATCGCTAGGCCGCGGAGGAATGCGGCTTGTTGTTGACGCAGCGCAGCAGCTGCCAATAGCCGCAGAGATTGCTCGGCCGCGTCTCGCGGACGTCGAGACGGCTGGCGCTCAGGAAGTCGGCGAGCGGGAAATCGGCGTGGAAGCCGATCTTGCCGGCGAGCGGCGCCAGGCGCTTCTCGATGAAGCGCATCGCCGGGTTCTCGCTGGCGAAATGGTTGACCACGACGATCGTCCCGCCGGGGATGCAAACGCGTCGCATCTCGGCGGCGAAGCGGGCCGGGTTGGGCACGACCGACGCGACGTAGAGGGCGATCACGGAATCGAAGCTGTCATCGCCGAAGCTCAGATTCTCGGCATCCATCTCGATGAGCGCCTCGACCTGCGACAGCCGACGCCGGGCGACGCGACGACGCGCCTTGTCGAGCATCTCGGCCGAGACGTCGATCCCGGTGACCTGGGCATCCTTGCGGAAGAAGGGCAGCGACAGCCCGGTGCCGACGCCGACCTCGAGAATGCGCTGGCCGGGCCGGTCATTGGCGATGCGCACCGCCTCCTTGCGCCCGGGATGGAAGACCGGGCCGAAGACGAAGTCATAGGAGCCGGAGAACAGGCGATAGGTCTTCAGCGTATCCTGCAGGTCCATCGCGGCATCTCCTCCACAAGCGATCTTGTCCCCCGCTTGTCGTCTATCCGTAACACTTTCCGGATTGCCGCGTCACCCCTTGACATGGAAATTCGCCAGGGCCCCAGGAGGTCCTTCAGATCAGCGTGATGCGGTCGGCCTCCAGCCCTTTCTTGCCGTCGACGGCATCGACCCGCACGCGCTGGCCGGTATCGAGCGCGGTGACGCCGCTGCGGCGCAGCGCCGTGATGTGGATGAAGATGTCCTTGCCGCCGCCATCCGGAGCGATGAAACCGTAGCCTTTTTCGGGCTCGAACCACTTGACGACGCCGTCGAGCGTGCTGGCGGGGGACGACACCCGTCGCTCGGCGGGCGCTGCGCTGTTGTCGATATTGAGGACGTTGAGCACCAGCGGCCCCTTGGCGCCGATGCCGACCTCGCAGACGATCGGGGCGCCCTCGCGCGCCTCGTCATAGCCGGCGCGGCGCAGGATCGCCATCGGCAGGAAGGCGTCCTTCGAGCCATCGGACAAGGTGACGAAGCCGAAACCCTTGGTTGCATTGAACCATTTTATCTTGGCTTCGACGCGGCGGCCGGGCTGTATCTCATCCGCGCGGGAATAGCCGCTTTCACGATCTTCCATCATACGCCTGTGAGCTTCGTCAAACATTATGACAATAGCTCAAAACGACTCCGGTCCGCTAGAGCAACCTCCGCGTGCGCACGCCAAGGTTGCTCTAGTATTTCCTAGGCATCTCATTCGCCAAAGCCGACAACCTTCTGGTTTTGCTCGCCCAATCCGCTGATGCCGAGCCGCATCGTGTCGCCCGGCTTGAGGAAGCGCGGCGGCTTCATCCCGAGCCCGACGCCGGCGGGCGTGCCGGTAGGGATGACATCGCCCGGCATCAGCGTCATGAAATGGCTGATATAGCTGACGATATGGGCAGCCGAGAAGATCAGGTTGGCGGTCGTACCGTTCTGCATCCTCTGGCCGCTGACCTCGCAGAAGAGGTCGAGCTTGCCGGGGTCAGGCACCTCGTCGGCAGTCACCAGCCAGGGCCCGATCGGGCAGAACGTGTCGGCGCTCTTGCCCTTGGTCCACTGTCCGCCGCGCTCGATCTGGAACTCGCGCTCGGAGACGTCGTTGACGACGCAATAGCCGGCGACGTGCTTCAGGCTGTCATGCACCGAGACGTAGCGCGCGGTGGTGCCGATGACGATGCCGAGCTCGACCTCCCAATCGCCCTTCTGCGAGCCCTTGGGCAGCATGACGTCGTCATTGGGGCCGTTGAGCGACGATGTCGCCTTCATGAACAGGATGGGCTCCTTGGGGATCGCCGCCCCGGTCTCCTTGGCATGGTCGGTGTAGTTGAGGCCGACACAGACGATCTTGGGGATCTGGGTCAGGCAGGCGCCGAGCCGCGGCGTGCCTGACACCAGCGGCAGCGAGGCGGGGTCAACTTTGCGCAGTTTGTCCAGTGCGCCGGGCGCCAGCGTCTCGGGATTGACATCGGCGATCGTCGCCGAGAGATCGCGGATCTTGCCCGCCTTGTCGAGCAGACCCGGCTTCTCCTGACCCTTGGGTCCATAGCGCAGCAGTTTCATGGGCTTATATTTCCTTCCTGACGTATTTCATCGACCGTGAGGGCGACGGTATTGAACCAGCTTCTGAAGCTCCGGCCTCCTAGGGATTCCTAGAGACTGAACCCGCCATCGATGATCTGCAGCGTGCCGGTGGTGAAGCCTGACTCGTCGCTGGCGAGATAGACGACGAGATGGGCGATCTCTTCGGCGGTGCCGAGCCGTCCCATCGGCTGGCGGTCGATGAAGGCCTTGCGCACCGCCTCGGTGCCGCCGGCGGCGGTCGCGCTCTGCGCCGCGATGCGGTCGTCGAGCGAAGGCGTCTGGATGGTGCCGGGAGCGATGGCGTTGCAGCGTATGCCCTGCTTGATGAAATCGGCGGCGACCGATTTGGTGAGGCCGACGACCGCCGCCTTGGTGGCACCGTAGACGAAGCGGTTGGGGATGCCGCGCACCGAGGAGGCGCCGGAGGAGACGTTGATGATCGAGGCGCCGCGCCCGCTCGCCAGCATCGCCGGCAGGAAGGCATGGATCATGCGGTACATGCTCTTGACGTTGAGGTCGAAGGAGAAGTCCCAATCCTTCTCGCTGGTGGTCAGCACAGTGCCGTGATGGACGTAGCCGGCGCAGTTGAACAGCACGTCGAGCGCGCCGAGCTCCTTGGCGAGGGCATCGATCGCGGCGCTGTCGCGCACGTCGAGACGGCGCGTCGCGATGCCTTTACCCTTGAGCGTCGCGAGGTTCTTTTCGTCGACGTCGGTGGCGATCACCTCGGCGCCCTCGGACGCAAAAGCGAGCACCGTCGCCCGCCCGATGCCGGCCGCGGCCGCCGTGATCAACGCCTTCTTGCCGGCCAACCTGCCGCTCATCCGCCTGCTCCTCCCGATTTGCCCGCGTCGCTGGTCGCGCGTATGGGCGCGACCTTGCCACGAGGCGGCGCCGGGCGCAAAGCCGGAAATGGCATGTGAGCATCCGCATCGTCGCGGCAGGCGCTACATATTGTGGGCGACTGTACGGATGCAGGCGGAATTCAGGAGGCGGCACTAGATATAGAGGGGCGGCCGCCGCACGCATCGTCCCAAATCACAATGGCAAAGAGCGTTTCGAACGAAACAAGAACAAATATAATGGATGGACGAGCGGCGAGCAAGACAGGAGACGCGGCATGACTAACAAATTCGCCGACAGGACGGGCGAGGCGGTGGTAATGCGGCGATACGGGCCGCCGGACGTTCTGCGGGTCGAGCGCGTCACCCTGCCGGAACTGGCGGCGGACGAGATCCGCGTGCGCGCCCTCGCCGCAGCAATCAACCATTCCGACCTCGAGATCCGCGCCGGCACCTGGCCGATCCTGCGCGCCGATCCGTTCCCCTATACGCCGGGGCTGGAGGTCGTCGGCGAGGTCGTCGAGATCGGCGCGGCGGTGTCGCGGTTTCGCCTCGGCGAGCGAATCGTCACGATGATGCAGGGGCTGGGCGGCGTCCGGGCCCACCGCCCGGGCGGCTATGCCGAGTATATCGTCATCGCGGCAGACGCCGCCGCGCCGGTTCCCGTCGATCTCGACGTCTTCGACGTCGCCGCGCTCGGCCTCGCCGCCGTCACCGCCTTCGAAGGGCTGCGCAAGCTCGGCAAGCTCGACGGGCGGCGGATCGCGATCACCGGCGCCGCCGGGGGCGTCGGCTCGGCCGCGATCGGCATCGCCAAGGCGCAAGGCGCCGAGATCGTCGCCGTGATCTCCCGCCGCCGGCAGGAAGACTATGTCCGCGCGCTCGGCGCGACCGCAGCGCTCGTGCCGGAGGAGGTCACATCAGGCGCGCTCGGCGAGGAAAGTCTCGACGGGGTGCTCGATGCCGTCGGCGGCACCGCGTTCGGCTCCTATGTCGCGGCGCTCAAAGCGGGCGGCGCGCTGTCGCTGATCGGCGCGGTCGCCGGCGGTACGGTGTCCTTCGATGCCTGGCGTCTGCTCGAGACGACGCTAACCGGCTACGGCTCGGAGAGCCTCGACGGCGCGAGCCTGCGCCACGCCATGGCGCGGATCTGCGACTGGCTACGCAGCGGCGCCCTCGCCCCGCCGTCACGGACGATCTTTCCCCTCGCCGAGGCGGCCGCCGCGCACGAAGGGCTGGAGCGCCACGGCGTCAGCGGACGGGTTCTCCTTGTGCCGCCGGCGGCGGGCGCGTAGTGCTGCGGGCGTCGGCACGTTGCGTGCCGCAATTTAAGCCCCGTGCACTGTTCGAAGCTAGAATGTTGCTGCGAGCAGGGAGGAACGCCAGACCAACTCAAATGGGAAGAGTTAGGCGGGTAGGTTGATTCGGTGGATCTCGCCTTCGATAGAATCTTCGCATCGCCCATTGAATGCAAATCGGAAGTCTCGCGCGGTATCGCCAAAAGCAGCTGCGCCCGAGCTATACCACAAACAGCCGGCGCAGGGACGTGGCATACTAAGCTAAGTCGATCACTCGCCTATCAAGGGGGCGAATCATGCTGAACCCGACGAGCCTTCTCGCTGACGCATTGGGCCGCAACCTTGCCGAGACGTACCGCAGAATCTATGGCGAGCGGGAGCCGCACATCGCCTCCGGCCTGGACGAAGCCGCGCGGCTCGTAATCGAGCGCATCGCCAGCAGCGATGCGCTCTATCACGATTGCGAACACACGGCCTTGGTCACCCTTTGCGTCCAGGACATCCTACGCGGTCGTCGCCTTGAGCAGACTGTCACCCCCAGCGATTGGGGTCACACCATTTTAGCCGCCCTGAGCCACGACATCGGATATGTGCGTGGCATCTGCGCCGGCGACACGGCCGAGCATTTCGTGATCGATGCCGCCGGCAACACAGTCACTCCCCCGCGCGGGGCCTCCGACGCCTTCCTGATGCCCTATCACGTAGAACGGTCGAAGATCATGGCTCGGGCGCGCTTTGCGCCGGTTCCGTTTATCGATGAGGAGCGCATCGCCAATGCCATCGAGCTCACGCGCTTCCCAGTGCCGGACGACGAAGACCACGCCGCTACCGACACCGAAGCCGCCTTAGTCAGGGCCGGCGATCTCATCGGCCAATTGGGCGATCCGCTCTACCTGCGCAAGCTGAATGCGCTCTATCACGAGTTCGTCGAAAACGGAATTAACGAGAAGCTCGGCTATAGCAGCCCTGCCGATATGGTCGAACGCTATCCGCAGTTCTATTGGAGCAAGGTTGAGCGCTACATCGGTGATGCTCTGCGTTATCTCGAAATGACGATGGAGGGTAAGCAATGGACCGCGACGCTCTACAGCCACATCTTCGCGATCGAGCATAATCGCCGGCGGATGGGTCCGCAGCAGGGGGCTCCGCAGCAGCAGAGGTGAAGGCCGGAGCTACGCATCGGCACTGCTCAACGGGACCGATCGGCCGCTTAGGGGGGCGGAAGCCGACGTTCGAACGAAGGCACTACCGATGGGTGGGACGTCACCCCTTGTTGACGCGCATCAGATAGCGATAGGGGTCGCTCGTCATCACGGCGCCGCCGGAGACCAGCAGCACCGCGCCCGAGACCCAGCCCGCCTCCTCCGATGCGAAATAGACGGCGGCGCCGGCGACATCCGCGGGCTGGCCGACGCGGCGCAGCGGGTAGAAGGTGGCGCGCTCCTTGCGGTCCGCCTCGGTGGCGAGCCACGGCGCGGTCAGCGGCGTCTCGATCACCGCCGGGGCGATGGCGTTGACGCGGATCCCGTACTGGCCGAGTTCGATGGCCATGGTCTGGACGATGTTGTTGATCGCCGCCTTGCAGGCGCCGTAGATCCCCTCGCCGCCCGGCGCGGCGTAGAGGCTGTCGATCGAGCTCAGGAAGATGATCGACCCGCCTTTGCCCGATTTTCGCATCGCGCGCGCCGCCGCCTGGGCGCCGAAGACCTGCGCCTTCAGATTGAGGCCGAGCATCGCGTCCCAGCCCACCTCGCTGATCTCAAGCCATTCCGCCGTCGCGCCGGGCACGTCGGAGAAGCCGCCGGCATTGTTGACCCAGACATCGATCCGGCCGAATTCGGCGACCGCGGCAGCCGCGAGAGCCGCGATCTGCGCCAGGTCGGTGACGTCGGCGAGATGGACAAGCGCCCGCCGCCCCTTGGCCCGGATCAGCGCGGCCACCTCGTCGAGATCGGCCCGCGTGCGCGCAGCCAGCACGACATCGGCGCCCTGCTCGGCATAGGCGAGGGCGATGCCGCGCCCGAGCCCGCGGCCGGCCCCGGTCACCACTGAGATCTTGCCGCTCATCGAGAACATGGGCTCACTCCCCGCCAACTGACACCAGCGGCCAGAGTGCCAGCCGGACGCCGGGGATCACAAGCGCGTTGTCGGCTTGCCTACTCACTGCCCTCCCGCCATCCTTTCCAGCGCCTCATACACCGCGCGATCGATCTCGATCCCCTCGGCAAGCGCCCGCTCGCGATTGCGGAAGGCGCGCTCCGAAGGGATGCGGATCTCTGCGACGCCGGCCTGGCGCGGCGTCGCCTTGACGCGGTTGATGAGCGCGCTCATCTCGCGCTTGAACTGGTCGAGGGGGGTGAGGAGATCCGGCTTGAAGGCGATGAAGAGATAGCCGTTGTCGCCGTCGAGATCGAGCGCCGAGCCGGCGAGCACGCCGAGTGCCTGCACCATCAAAGCGAGGCCGAAGCCCTTGTAGCCGCCGAAGGGCAGGAGCGCGCCAAGCCGCGCGCTCGCCGGGTCGGTGGTCGGGCCGCCCGCGGCGTCGACGGCGACGCCGGGCGGCAGGCTCTCGCCACGGCGCTCGCGCAGCATCAGCTCGGTCATCATGAAGGCGGCGGTGCCCATGTCGAAGACGACGGGGCCGCGCGACGTCGGCAGGGCGAAGGCGATCGGGTTGGTGCCGAGCGCCGGCCGCATGCCGCCGAACGGCGCCACGGCCCGCGTCGCGCTGGCGGTGTGGATGGCGACGAGATCGGCCCGGGCGATCATCTCGACGAAATGCGCGCTCCGCCCGCTCATCCAGCTATTGGTCAGGCCGATCAGCGCGATGCCGCGCGCGCTCGCCTTGGCGATCGCCGCCCTTGCGGCATGGTGGAGCGTCAGCATGCCGATGTTGTTGCCGCCGTCATAGAGGGTCGACACATCGGTCTCGCGCAGCACCGTCATCGCGCTTCGCGGCGCCGCGAAGCGCTGCGATTCCGGAATGTTGAGAATCTTCGCCAGGCCGGAATACTCATAGCCGCACAAGGCGGCATCGACGACGTGGTCGGCGATGATGCGCGCCTCGTCTGGTGCATAGCCGATGCCGCCGAGCGCGCGCTCGGCAAGATCGCGGGCGGCGGCGACGCGGAGATGAATTCTGGTGTCGGGCATCCGCAAGCGCTCCAGACCGGTATCACGTCGTTCATTTAACTGTAGGGGCGGGGTTCTACCCCGCCCGCGGGCCGGCCCTTCGACAAGCTCAGGAGAGCCCGGCCCCTACAAATAGGACAGAACGGCGTCCTCAGCTCAAACCGACGCGGTCCATGCCCTGATAGACCGGGAAGATCACGCGCGCGGCCGCTGATTTGACGCGCTGCCAGGGGATGCGGTGGACACCGTCCGTCGTCGCCAGCGGAACGTCGTCGAGCCCGCGCCTCTCGGCGAGGAACTCGCCGACCAGACGGCCGATATTCTGCGCGAGGGCGACGCCGCGCGTCGAGAAGCCGCCGACGGAATAGATTTCGGGCGCCAGGATCTGGAAGCGCGGCAGGAAGGTTTCGGTGACCGCGCACCAGCCCTCCCAATAGGTGTCGATAACGGTACTCTCCGGGCTCTCGCCGAGCGACGGGAAGAGCTCGGCCATGCGCTTGCGGGCATGCGCCTTGCCGTAGCG
>DATAQP010000470.1:0-2788 GCA_036264595.1 Allostellaceae bacterium | reverse complement strand
AGGGACCGACCGCCAGCTATCAGAGCTACAGCCGCGAGTATCTTGTCGAGATCGCGGGAAAGCCGCCGTTGCGCGGCTCGGCCGATGCGACGTTCCGCGGCGATCCGGCGTTGCACAATCCAGAGGATCTCCTCGTCGTGGCGCTCTCGACCTGCCACATGCTGAGCTATTTCGCCCTCTGCGCGCGCACCGGAATCAAGGTGGTCGCCTACGAGGATCAGGCGACCGGCACGATGGCGCTGCGGGACAAGAAGATCCGCTTCACCGAAGTGGCGCTCCATCCCAGGGTCGTCATTGCCGCCGACAGCGATTACGACAAGGCGCTGGCGCTCCACCGTCAGGCGCATGAGGAATGCTTCATCGCCAATTCGGTCAATTTTCCCGTTCATCACGAGGCGGCGGTGACACGCGCGGCGCCGGTTGCCGGAGCGGGATAGGAGGATGACGATCAGGCTCTACAACACGCTGACCCGCGTGAAGGAGGATTTCGCGCCGATCGACGCCAAGAATGTCCGCCTCTATGTCTGTGGGCCGACTGTCCACGATTTCGCCCATATCGGCAACGGGCGGGCCTTCACCGTCTTTGACGTGCTCTATCGCCTGCTGCGCCACAGCTACGGCGCCGACCACGTTACCTACGTGCGCAACATCACCGATGTCGAGGACAAGATCAACGCGGCAGCGGCCGCGCGCGGCGAGACGATCGGCGCGCTGACGCAGCGCACGACCGCGGCGTTACACGGCGACATGGCGGCGCTCGGCAATCTGCCGCCCGACATCGAGCCGCGCGCCACCGAGCACATCCCTGAGATGATCGCCATGATCACCACGCTCATCGAAGGCGGCTTCGCATACGAGGCGGAAGGCCACGTCCTCTTCTCGATCGCGTCGATGCCCGATTACGGTCGCCTCTCGCGCAAGAATCTCGACGAGCAGCGCGAGGGCGCCCGCGTCGAGGTCGCGCCCTATAAGCGCGATGCCGGCGATTTCGTGCTGTGGAAGCCGTCGACGCCGGATCTGCCGGGCTGGGAGAGCCCCTGGGGGCGTGGCCGGCCGGGCTGGCATATCGAGTGCTCGGCGATGACCGAGGCGCATCTCGGCGAGACCTTCGACATCCATGGCGGCGGCCTCGATCTCATCTTCCCGCATCACGAGAACGAGATCGCGCAGAGCGTCTGCGCCCATCACGGCGCGCCGCTGGCGCGCTACTGGCTGCACAATGGTTTCCTCACCGCGGCGGCGGGCGAGAAGATGTCGAAGTCGCTCGGCAATTTCGTCACCGTCCACGAGCTCCTGGCGGAATGGCCCGGCGAGGCGATTCGCCTCGCGCTGCTCAGCGGCCATTACCGCGAGCCGCTCGAATTTTCGGGCGAGCGCCTCGGCCAGGCGAAGCAAACGCTCGACCGTTTCTATCTCGGACTGCGCGAGATCGCCAATCTCGGGGTAACGCTGCCGCCAGGGAATCCCAGCGCCGTGCTCGAGGCGCTCGGCGACGACATGAACACGCCGCTCGCCATAGCGCGCCTGCACGAGCATCTGCGCGATCTCAACGTCAATCTCCAGGAAGGCCGCATGGCGGCGGCGGTGCCGCATGCCGCGTCGCTCGTTGCCGGCGGCAATCTTCTCGGCCTGTTGCAGCAGAACGCCGAGACGTGGCTCAAGGGCGACCAGGGCGACCTCACCATCGAGGATGCCATCGCCCGCCGCAACGCGGCGCGCAAATCGCGCGACTTCGCCGAAGCCGATCGCATCCGCGCCGAGCTGCTTGAGAAGGGCGTCATCCTCGAGGACAAGCCGGGCGGCAAGACCGAATGGCGGCGCGAGAGATAGCATGCGCTGGTGCTTGCCAAATCCGCGCCGGCTCCCGGACGCCTCGACAGGCGAAGCGCCACACGGCGCGCGGTCGAGGAATCGCCTATGATGCCGCTCGACCCGACGGCGATGCCGGCGGTGACGGTGGACAGTCCGGCCCCCGTTCCCCAGCCTGTCGCCGCGCCGCTGACCCGCGCCGCGATCTTCCTCGTCCTCACCCTGAACCCGGGTGTCGAGAATGCCAATGCTGCGCGTGAATTCTGCGCCAATCTCGCGAAGCTGATCCGTGCGGTCGGCTTCCGGGACGCGGACGAGCAGCTCAGCTGCGTCATGGGAATCGGCGCCGACGCCTGGGATCGGCTGTTCGGTTCGCCGCGGCCAGCCGAGCTGCATCCGTTCCGCGAGATCGTCGTTGGGACGCGCCACGCGCCCGCAACGCCGGGCGATCTGCTCTTCCACATCCGCGCCCAGCGCATGGATCTCTGCTTCGAGCTGGCGGCACAGATCATGCTGGCATTCGGCGGCGCGGTGGCGCCGGCCGACGAGGTGCACGGATTTCGCTATTTCGACGCGCGCGATCTCCTCGGCTTCGTCGACGGCACCGAGAACCCCAATGGCCAGGCGGCGATCGATGCCGTGCTGATCGGCGCCGAGGATGCCGCCTTCGCCGGCGGCAGCTATGTCGTCGTGCAGAAATATCTCCACGATCTCGGCGGCTGGAACGCGCTGCCGACCGAGACGCAGGAGCGCATCATCGGCCGCACCAAGCTGTCCGATATCGAGCTGGATGACACGGTGAGGCCGACCTCGGCGCATGCCGCGCTGACGACGATCGTCGAGGACGGCAAGGAGATCAAGATTCTGCGCGACAACATGCCGTTCGGCCAGGCGTCGCAGGGCGAGTTCGGTACCTATTTCATCGGCTACAGCCGCTCGCCGCGCACCATCGAGCAGATGCTCGACAACATGTTCGTCG
>DATAQP010000451.1:0-3196 GCA_036264595.1 Allostellaceae bacterium | reverse complement strand
TCCATCACGATGTCCCTCTTGCTGGTTGTCGAATGCGTCCGCGGCACACCGCTACCGCGAATTCACGCTAGGCCTTAGCTCTTTTTTAAAATCTCGCCCCTAACCTGTCGCTCATGCAAGAGAAACTCCAGGAAACCAGCGGTTCCATCGGCGCGGCGCTCCGCCCCTTATCCGGCCGCGCCGCGTCGCCGTTCGACGCGCTGCCGCCCGCCAATACCAAGCGCTGGGTCATCCGCCGCAAGGCCGAGGTCGTGGCTGCGGTGCGCTCGGGCACGATCAGCCTGGAAGACGCCTGTAACCGTTACAAGCTGTCGATGGAGGAGTTTCTCTCCTGGCAGCGCCTGATCGACAGCCACGGCCTGGCTGGGCTGCGCGTCACAAGGCTGCAGGACTATCGCGGCAACGACAAACGCTGAGCCGCCGGCCGCGGCCGCTTGCCCTCCATTTTCGACAAATTTTATCTTCCATTTTAGATAAATTTTCTGCGTGAGGCGCCGTCTGCGGCGGCGTCACGACGATTCCGCAGAAATCTGCCGCCGCGGACGTGGCGAGCGCCGGCAAAATCTGCCCCCGGGTAGGCAGAATCTGCCGCCTGTTAACTCCCTGTTCACCGACCCAACCCTATTGTCCGAATCACGGCTCCAGCCGCTATCGACACAATGATGAGCGTGAACAGTGAACGGGCTCCTCGCCACCTTGCGCAATCTCGGTCCGCTCCGGCTCGGTGCCGTCGGACTGGTCCTCGCGACCACGATCGGTTTCTTCGTCTTTCTGAGCGGTCGCCTCGCGACCCCATCCTACGGGCTGCTCTATGGCGATCTCGATCTGCGCGACAGCGGCCAGATCGTCCAGAAGCTCGATGCGATGAACGTGCCCTACCAGCTGCGCGGCGACGGCGCCCAGATCCTGGTGCCGACCGACCAGGTCGCCCGTCTGCGCGTCGCCATGGCCGAGACCGGCCTGCCGCATGGCGGCTCGGTCGGCTATGAGATCTTCGACAAGAGCGAGGCGCTCGGCACCTCCAATTTCGTCCAGAACGTCAACCACCTGCGCGCCCTCGAAGGCGAGCTGGCGCGCACCATCGGCTCGATCGCCTCGGTGCAGGGCGCCCGCGTCCATCTCGTGCTGCCCAAGCGCGAGCTGTTCTCGCGCGAGCGCCAGGAGCCGAGCGCCTCGATCGTGCTGAAGACGCGCGGCGGCGACCGGCTCGGCAAGACCCAGGTCGGCGCCATCCAGCACCTCGTCGCCGCCGCCGTGCCCGGCCTGCATCCCGGCCGCGTCTCGATCGTCGACAGCGACGGCAATCTGCTGGCGCGCGGCGTCGATGACAGCAACGCCCAATCCGGCGGCGGCGCCGCCAACGCCGAGGAGATGCAGATCGCCACCGAGACGCGCCTGTCGCGCAGCGTCGAAGACATGCTCGAGCGCTCGATGGGTCCCGGCAAGGTGCGCGCCGAGGTCCATGCCGAGATGGATTACGACCGCGTCACCACCAACTCGGAAAGCTACGATCCCAGCGGCCAGGTCGTGCGCTCGACCCAGACGACGACCGACCAGAGCGACAGCAGCGACTCCGGCGAGCAGCCCGTCACCGTCGCCAACAATCTGCCCGAGACGCAGGCCAACAAGGCGAGCTCCGGCGGACGCTCGAAGAATGGCCACAACGAGGAGACGGTCAACTACGAGATCAGCAAGACGGTAAAGAGCCATGTCCGCGAGGGCGGCTCGATCAAGCGTCTCTCGGTCGCCGTCCTGGTCGACGGGCTCTACGCGGTCGCCGCGGACGGCACCAAGACCTATCAGCCGCGTCCCGCCGAGGAGATCAAGCAGCTCACCACGCTGGTGCGCAGCGCCATCGGCTTCGACGAGAAGCGCGGCGATGCGGTCGAGGTCGTCAACCTGCGCTTCATGACCCCGGACGACCCGGTGGTGGCGGCTCCGGACGGCTATTTCGGCCTGAGCAAGAGCGAGCTGCTGCGTGCCGGCGAGCCGGTCGCGCTGGCCATCGTCGGCCTCCTCGTCATGCTGCTGGTGGTGCGCCCGCTGATCGGCCGCATCCTCGAAGCGGCCTCGGCGGCGCCGCGCAACGCGCTCGCCGGGCCGGAAGGCCAGCGGCTGCTCACCGGTCCTGCCGGCTCGATCGGCTCGGCGGTGTCCAGCGTCCAGTCCGGCGTCCCGGCCATGGCAATGGCGGTGCCGAACGGCTCGCCCGACAGCGTCGACCAGATGATCGACATCAACCAGGTCGAAGGCCGCGTGCGGGCCTCGAGCATCAAGAAGATCGGCGAGATCGTCGAGAAGCATCCCGAGGAGGCGGTCGCCATCGTCCGCTCCTGGATGTACCAGAACGCCTAACGCGGAGCTGACCGATCATGCGCGTGCGCGAAGACATCCGCTCCCTCACCGGCCCCGAGAAGGCGGCAATTCTCGTCCTTTCGCTGGGCGAGGACCACACCGCCAAGATCTTCAGCCTGATGGATGACGAGGAGATCAAAGAGATCTCCCAGACGATGGCCAATCTCGGGACGATCAACTCGAACATCGTCGAGCGGCTGTTCGTCGACTTCGCCGACCACATCTCGGCGACCGGCTCGCTGGTCGGCACCTACGAGAGCACCGAGCGGCTGCTCGCCAAGGTTCTCGGCAAGGACCGCGTCAACAACATCATGGAGGAGATCCGTGGCCCCGCCGGCCGCACGATGTGGGACAAGCTCGGCAACGTCAACGAGGTCGTGCTCGCCAACTATCTCAAGAACGAATACCCGCAGACCGTCGCCGTGGTCCTGTCGAAGATCAAGTCGGAGCACGCCGCGCGCGTGCTCGCGCAGCTTCCCGAAAGCTTCGCCATGGAAGTCGTCATGCGCATGCTGCGCATGGAGGCGGTGCAGAAGGAGGTGCTCGACGACGTCGAGCGCACACTGCGCACCGAGTTCTTCACCAATCTGGCGCGCACCAACCGGCGCGACGCCCACGAGCTCATCGCCGAGATCTTCAACAGCCTCGACCGCAGCACCGAGAGCCGCTTCATCACCGCGCTCGAGGAGCGCAACCGCGATTCCGCCGAGCGCATCAAGGCGCTCATGTTCACCTTCGAGGATCTCGCCAAGCTCGACTCCACGGCGGTGCAGGCGATCCTGCGCAACGCCGACAAGGTCAAGGTGCCGATCGCTCTCAAGGGCGCCTCCGAAGCGCTGCG
>DATAQP010000055.1:0-4864 GCA_036264595.1 Allostellaceae bacterium | reverse complement strand
CGCTTCGTCACTGATTGGTTCCGGCGGCGCCTGCTGCCGGATTGGTGGGAGCGCATGAGAATGAGTTGCAATTGCAACTCATTCTCATGCGCTCCCACCAATCCGGCAGCAGGCGCCGCCGGAACCAATCAGTGACGAAGCGTGAGCCCTAGGCGCGTCGCGCCTCTCCGTCGGCTAGCCCGCGTGCAGCCGCTCGAACACGATGGCCGCCGCCAGACCTTTGAGCTGCGCCCGCTCCGCGCTGCGCGGCCGGTCGGCGAGGAGCGCGGCGACTGCCGGGTCGGTGGCCAAGGTCTCCGACAGCACGACGTCGCCGCCGCGGCTCTGGCCTTGCAGCCTTGCCGCAGTATTGACGGTCGAGCCGAAATAATCGAGCCGGTCGTTCATCGTCACCGCGATGCAGGCGCCGCCATGCAGGCCGATCTTGATGGTGATCGCATCGTTTCCCTGCGCGGCGTTGAAGGCGCCGACCTCGTCCTGCACGGCGAGGGCGGCGCGCACCGCGTCGGCGGGGTCGCTGAAGGCGGCCATCACGGCGTCGCCGATCGTCTTGACCAGCGTGCCGTTATGCTGTCGCACGGCGCCGGCGAGGAAGGCGAAATGATCGCGCACCAGCCGATAGGCCGGCCCGTCGCCGATCCGCTCGTAGAGCGCGGTCGAGCCGGCGAGATCGGTGAACATCAGCGTGACGTTGTCGATGGCGATGTCCTCGCCAGGCCGCAGCGCCTCGCCCGGCAGGAGATCCCGGAAAGCCTGCAGCAGCGTGGCGCGATGCGCGGTCAGCGCGTCGGCAACCCATTCGCGGCTCTCGATGACGATGCCGGCCGCCGCGCTGCCGCGATTGCGCAGGCGGATCTCGCCTGGCGACGACGGCGGACCGGCGGTCACCCTGCCGTCCGCGACGACGATCTCGGGAAATGCCGCACCCTCGGAATGATCGATATCGAGCTCGCCGCCCGGCTCGAGCGTGCGCAGCCGATAGGGGCCGGCGGGCAGGCTGGCGGCTACGGCACGCTCCTCGCCCGGTGCGAGAACCTGCTGCACGACGACATGCGGCGTCGAGAACGGGCCGTTGAGACAGTACTCGCCGATGGTCAGCTCGCGCACCGACGGGGAGGGCTGGAAGCTGAGCTCGACATTGCGGGCGAAATCAGCGTCGTAGCCGATATTGCACGCCGAGCAATGCGCCTCCTTGGGCAGCTGGTCGAGCGCCGCGACCGAACGTTTGGCGCCGCGGCAACGCGGACAGAGCAGGTCCCAGCTCAGCCGCAAGAGGCCGATCCGCGTCGCCTCGAGGAAGAGCTCGACGACATGGCGCGGCTCGACCGCCCAGTCGCGCGCCAGCTTCAGCGGCCGCATGCGGGTGAGATCGACCTCCTGCGCCGTCAGCAGCTGCTCGCCGAGCCGTGATTCCAGCCCGTGGCCATAGGCGCCTGATGCGATCTGCGCAACGCCGGCTGCGACCCGCTCGGCGGCGCCCCTG
The DNA here is from genome assembly GCA_036264595.1 of Allostellaceae bacterium. Lineage (GTDB taxonomy): Bacteria > Pseudomonadota > Alphaproteobacteria > ATCC43930 > CGMCC-115725 > URHD0088. The sequence continues at coordinate 3,381 of DATAQP010000055.1, read as the reverse complement.
GGCAGCGAGGGCGGCGCGTAGTCGAAGAGGAGCGGGCGGGCGCCGGCGAGATAGGCGGTCGCCTGCTTGACCAGCCGGGCGATCGCCGCGCCGCCCTTCTCGAGAAAGCCGAGCCGAAAGAGCAGGGCGCCGAGCACGCCCTTGGGCTCGCCGGTGAGCGTGTAAGTGAGCAGCGTGCCGCCGCCTTCCGGCTTGAGCTCGACGATCGGGCCGAAGCGGCGCAGCGGGCCTTTGCGGAAGAGCCGGGTCTGGCGGAAGCTGCGCCCGCGGACCCATTCATAGGGCAGCTCCTCCCATTCCAGGGTCATGCCGGCGACCGTGGCGCGCGCCAGGCGCAGCACCCGCCCGTCGCGCTGCAATATGTCCTCGACCTGATATTTCGGCAGCTTGGCCGCCTCGTTGAAGCGCGCCGTGTCGGCGATCACCGGCCACAGCACCTCGGGCGGCTGCGCCAGATGCCACTGCCAGCTCCGCCGTTGAAGCGTCAGCCGGTCCGCTTGCATGAGATGTTGCGTTCCCGCCATTCTCGCTCTACGAGCCAGCGTAGCGTTCGGATGCAGGGAAGGCAGTAACAAACGCATGATCGAAGCCGACGACATTGCCGATGCCGATCTCGACGCGGATATGCGCCGCATCGCGAATCTCGCTTTGTGGCGCGGCGGAATCCGCCTCGAAATCCTGCCCGGCGGGCTGAGCAACCGCAATTTCATCGTGCGTGACGGCGAGGATGCCTATGTCGCGCGGCTGGTCGGCGGCGACGATGCCGCGCACGGCATCGTGCGCGCGCGCGAGATCGCGGTGAGCCGGGCGGCGCATCGCGCCGGCATCGCGCCAGAGCTCGTGCATGCCGAGCCCGGGCTGCTCGTGCTTCGCCTCGTCGCCGGGCGCACGCTGACGGCACCGGAGGTCGCCGACCCGGCGATGCTGCGGCGCATCGCCGCTCTGCTGCGGCGCTGCCACGGCGAGGTCGCCGCCCATCTGCGCGGGCCGGCGCCGTGCTTCTGGGTCTTCCACGCGCTGCGCGACTATCTCGCCGCGCTTGCCGGACATGGCATGCCGGGCGGCCGGATCGAGCGGCTCCGCGACATCGCCGAGGCCCTCGAAGCTGCCGTCGGTCCGACGCGGCTGACGCTGACCCATAACGATCTGATGCCGGGCAATCTCATCGATGACGGCGAGAAGCTCTGGCTGATCGACTGGGAATATGGCGGCTTCGGCGCGCCGCTCTTCGACCTCGCCAGCCTGGTCGTCGACAACGCGCTCGATGCGGCGGCGCAGGAAACCCTGCTCGCCGCCTATTTCCGCCGCGCGCCGAGCGCGTCGTTGCGGCGCCGTTTCGCCGCGATGATACTCGCCGCCGATCTGCGCGAGGCCTTATGGGCGCGCGTGCAGCAGATCGATCCCAAGCTGGATTTCGATTATGCAGGCTACGCTGCGGAATATGAAGCCCGCTTCGAGAGCGGCTTCGCGGCCTTCGCCTTGCGAGCGAGGCGCGAACCGCATTAGCGTCCGGCGATAAATCGCACGAGGCCGCTCTGCCCCTATCCGCAGGTCGCAGCCTATGGCGGCGTCGGCAGCATCGACGATGCGGCGAATTTCACCTGCCGCGATCCGCGGTGAGGACGAGCGCCAGCTCGTCGAGAATAGGGACCAGCCCGGCATGGATGCGCCGCCTCGCCTCGGCGAGGGGGAACCAGGCGGCGCGATCCACCTCGGGGAAGCGTTGCATACGTCCCGAGCGTGGCGGCCACTCCATCTCGAATTCGTTGCTGACGATGCTGCCGGCGTCGACCTCGCCCTCGACGGCGAAGGCATGGATGATCTTGCGGCTCGGCTGCTTCACCGGCGTCAGGGCGAGAAAATCGCCCCCGATCGTCTGACCGGTCTCCTCCGTGAACTCGCGCAAGGCGGCGGCGAGCGGGTTTTCCTCGTCACTGAACTCGCCCTTGGGGATCGACCAGGCGGCGAGATCCTTCTTGGCCCAGAAGGGACCGCCGGGATGGACGAGGAAGACCTCCGGCCCCGTATCGCGGCGCCGGTAGACGAGGATGCCGGCACTTCTCGTCGCCATCGTCGGGCCTAGGAAAATACCGGCTTCGATTGCACCGTGGCGCGAAAGCGCTCGCCGGCGATATCGATCTCGTAGGTGCCGGCGAGCACGTGCTCGCGCGTCACCGGCGCGGCGCCCCGCACATAGGCCATGACCACAGCGCGGCCGAGCTTGCCGCTATAGCCGGCGGAGGTGACCTCGCCAACTGGCATGCCGTCGCGCAGCACCGGTTCGCCGCCCCAGGGAAAGGCGTCGGGATCGTCGAGGGCGAGCCTGGCAAGGTACTTGCGCGGCCCGGCCTCGCGCTGTTTCAGCAAGGCGTCGCGGCCGATGAAATTGCCCTTCTCGAATTTCACCGTGTAGAGCAGCCCGGCATCGAGCGGCGTCTCGTCGGGGCCTAGCTCGGCGGCGAAGGCGCGGCGGTCGGCCTCGATGCGCAGCGCGTCGATCGCATAGTAGCCGGCATCGCGCGCGCCGAGCTCGGCGCCTGCCTCGGCCAGGGTGTCATAGACATGGGCGGCGCATTCGCTCGGGATGTAGAGCTCGATGCCGGGACCGCCGATATAGCTCATCCGCGCCGCGCGGACGCGGGCGAGACCGAGATCGATCTCGTGCGCATCGCCCGGCGCGAAGCCAGCGATGTCGTCGGGCGAGACCTTGCGCAGCAGCGCTTCCGCCTGGGGACCCATGACCGAGATCACCGCCCAGGCGGAGGTGACGTCCGTTATCGTCGCGAAATCATCGCCGATATGGCGCTTGATCCAGTCCCTGTCGCGCGTCGCCTGCGCCGTGCCGGTGACAATGAGGAATTGGTCATCGGCGAGGCGCATGGCGGTGAGGTCGGTCTCGTAGCCGCCGCGCGTGTTGAGCATCGCGGTGTAGACCATGCGGCCGGGCGCGACATCCATGTCGTTGGCGCAGAGGCGTTGCAGCACGGCGCAGGCATCGCGCCCCTGGAGCAGCAGCTTGGCGAAGGAGGTCTGGTCGAAAAGGGCGACGCCGTCGCGTGCGGCGCGCTGCTCGTCGAGGCAATACGGCAGCCAGGCGGGTTTCGCGAAACCATAAGGCAGCTCGCCCGCCGACGCCGGGGCGAAATAGTTCGGCCGCTCCCAGCCCATCTTGGAGCCGAAGCGCGCTCCCTTGGCGGCGAGGCGCTCATAGAGCGGCGAGCGGCGCAGCTTGCGCGCCGAGACGAGCTCGAGGCGCGGCCAGCGCATGGCGTAATGGAGGCCGAGCGTCTCGACCGTGCGCTCGGCGAGGAAGCGGCGATTGGCGTGGAAGCCGGCGAAGCGTCTTATGTCGAGATCCCAGAGATCGACCGAGGGCGCGCC
>DATAQP010000415.1:0-9975 GCA_036264595.1 Allostellaceae bacterium | reverse complement strand
ACGAAGCAATCCAGAGCGAGCGACGGCTCTGGATTGCTTCGCTTTGCTCGCAATGACGGACCAATGGTTCGATTTGCTCCGATCCTGACTAACCGCTATTGCGCAAGCCGGCGGCGATGCCGTTGATGGAGAGATGGATGCCCTGCACGATTTTCTCATCGATCGCGCCGGCGCGGTGGCGCCGGAGCAATTCGATCTGCACGTGATTGAGCGGGTCGATGTAGGGAAAGCGGTTGCGTATCGAACGCGCGAGCAGGGGATTTCTCTCGAGCAGAGTCCTCTGCTCGGTGATCGCCAGCACGGCCTGGACGGACTTATCCCACTCGATGCGAAGACGGTCGAAGATCGCCGCGCGCAGCGCCGAATCCGACACCAGCTCGGCATAGCGGGATGCGATCGCGATGTCGCTCTTGGCCAGAACCATGTCCATGTTCGATAACATCGTCGTGAAGAACGGCCAGTCCAGGTACATCGCCTTGAGCATCGCCATGCCGTCGCTAGGGTGGCCGTCGATCCACGCTCCGACCGCCGTCCCGAAACCATACCAGCCGGGAAGCATGAGGCGGCATTGCGACCAGCTGAACACCCAGGGAATCGCCCTGAGATCCTCGATGCGCCGTGAGCCCGTCCGCGATGCCGGGCGACTGCCGATATTGAGATTGGCGATCTCGCCGATGACCGTCGCCTCGCGGAAGTACAGATCGAAGCCCGCCGTCTCATAGACCAGATGACGGTACTCCCGGTAGGCATGGGACGAGAGCTCGTCCATCGCCGCCAGGTATTCGGCGCGGGGGCCGGGGCGTTGCCAGTCCAGCAGCGTCGCCTCGAGCGTCGCCGCGGCCAGCGTCTCGAGATTGCGCCGTCCGACCTCGGCGTTGGAGTATTTGGCGGCGATCACCTCGCCCTGCTCTGTGATGCGGATGGCGCCGCGCATCGCGCCTTGCGGCTGAGCGAGGATCGCCTGGTAGCTCGGCCCGCCGCCGCGCCCCACCGAGCCGCCGCGGCCATGAAACAGCCGCAGGCCGACATCGTGGCGGCCGAACGTGTCGATCAGCGCGAGCTCGGCCTTGTAGAGCTCCCAGGTCGAGGTCAGATAGCCGCCATCCTTGTTGCTGTCCGAGTAGCCGAGCATGACCTCCTGGACGTTGCCGCGGGACGCCAGCAGCCGGCGATACTTAGGCTGCGCGAGCAGAATCTCCATGACCTCGCCGCAGCGCTGGAGATCGCCGATCGTCTCGAAGAGCGGGACGATGTCGATGCTCAACTGCGCTTCACCGGGACGCAGCAGCCCGACTTCCTTGAGCAGCACCGCCACTTCGAGACTGTCGGACGCGCTATTCGCTTTGGAAATGACGTAATGGGGAACGGAAGCCGCGCCGTAGAGACGATGCCCTTCGGCTGCCGCCCGCAGAATCGCAAGCTCGGCCACCGTCTCCTCCGAATAGGAGAGATGGGCCGACACGAGCGGCCGCGGCGACCCGATCTCGGCGAGGAGAAGCGCGAGGCGATCGTCCTCGCCAAGCGCGCGATAATCCGCGCTCACGCCGACCGAAGCGAAGAGCTCGCCGATCACGCGCTCGTGCACGTCCGAGTTCTGCCGCAGATCGATCGGCGCGAGGTGAAAGCCGAAGACATCGACGGCGCGGCGCAACAGACGCAACCGACCCCGCGCCAAGCTCGCGGAACCATTGGCGGTCAGCGAGTCGGCGAGAACGCCGAGATCCTCCAGAAACGAAGCGGCGCTCGCATAGGCTGGGGCGGCGCCGATGGCGGGCCGTGTCGCCTCGACTCCGGCAAGTGCGCGGGACGTTCGAGCCAGGCGGGCATAGATACCGGCGATGGCGCGCCGATACGGCTCGTTCTGACGTTGCGGCGAGCGATCGAGAGAACTTTCCATCAATCGACGCACCGCATCCGAGACCGGCACCATCCGGCCATCGAGCGACAATTCCCCGCCGAGCTGGTGGACTTCCTCGAGATAGAAACGGAAGGCGCGCTCGCTTTGCGCGCGCAAGGCTTGGCTCAAGACATCGGCCGTCACGAACGGGTTCCCGTCACGATCGCCGCCGATCCAGCTGCCGATCCGCAGGAACGAGGGCACGTCGAGATCCTCCCAGGCGGGATCGATCGCCGCGAGATGGTCTTCGAGGTCGGCGTAGAAGCGCGGCAGCTCGCGAAGAAACGTGTAGTCGTAATAGGTGAGGCCATTCGCCACCTCGTCGAGCACCGCGAGGCGCGTCCCGCGCAGGATGCTGGTCTGCCACAAGGTCAGCACGGCTCGGCGCAGGGCCTTGCGGTTCGCCGTCAATTCCTCCGGGGTGAAATGCACGCGATCGCGCTCGTCGAGCAGCTTCGCGATCTCCATCTCGCGCTCGATGGAGCTTTGGCGACGAATTTCCGTTGGATGGGCCGTCAGGACCGGACTGCACAAGGCGGTCTTGAAGAATGCCTGCAGGCTTGCCCGCGAAAGCACGGCTTCCTTGGCGCGGGAAAGGGCGTAGGGCATCGTCCCTTGGCGCGGTGCCGCGTTGGCCATCGCGTAGGCCCGGCTGCGGCGGATGTGGTGCTGATCCTCGGCGATGTTGGCCAGGTGCGAGAAATAGCCGAAGGCGCGGATGATCCGGATGGCCTCGTCGTCGGGCAGGCCGCTGATGATCGTCTCGAGCTCGTTGCGCGCGGTATCGTCGGCGTCGCGGTGGAAGCGCAGCGCGGTCTGGCGGATACGCTCGATGACGTCGAAGATCCGATCGCCTTCCTGGGCGCGCACCGTCTCGCCGAGGACACGGCCGAGGAGCCGTATGTCGTAACGGAGCGGCGCATCCTTGTCCGTCGTCTGAATCGGCTGGTCCATCGCGGCAGCTCCAGCGGGGCGGGAAGTGCAGGCCGATACGACCGATCAAGCAATTGAGATGCCAAGTCGGGGCGAGGGTCAACCGCGTCGTTCCGCGACCGGCCTTGGCCGAAAACGAGGGTTATTCGTCGTTTGCGCCGGAAGCGAAGCGCGCGAGATTGCTCCCAAGACTTTGCGGCTTCGCGGGGTTCAGCGCTCATGTCGTCCGCCGACACCGTCCTTCCCGCCTCTGCCGATCGCACCGGCGCGCGCAACGCGCTGGTGCTGGCGGTGTGCCAGGGCCTCTTCACCGCGGCGCTCTCGATCGATCTCACGCTGACCGGCCTCACCGGCTATCAGCTCGCGCCCGACAAGTCGCTTGCCACGATGCCCTTCGCCATGATCACCGTCGCCGGGGCGATCGTCACGCTCTTCGCCTCGCTCTTGATGCAGCGCATCGGGCGGCGCTGGGGTTTCGCGCTCGGCGCCGCGATCGGCGCCGGCGGCGGGCTGATCTCGGTGTGGTCGGTCTTCCACGGTAATTTCTGGCTGTTCTGCCTCGGCACCGCCGCGGTCGGCGTCTTCCAGGCCTTCGCGCAGTATTACCGGCTCGCGGCGGCAGATTCGGTGCACGGCAATGCCAAGGCCAAGGCAATCTCGACGGTGCTCGCCGGCGGCGTCATCGCGGCCATACTCGGCCCGGCTTTGGCGGCGTGGAGCAGGGATCTCTTTCCCGTGCTCTTCGCCGGCGCCTATCTCATCGTCTTCGTGCTGGGCCTCGCCTCGACCTTCTTGCTCGTCGCCTTCTATCGCGACATCGCGGGCGACCCCGAAGCGGCCGGCCGGGCCGATCTTCCGGCGCGGCCGGTCGGCATCGTCCTGCGGCAGCCGATCTCGCGCGCCGCGATCGCCAGCAACGTGATCGGCGGCGCCGTGATGATGCTTGTCATGACGGCGGCGCCGCTGGCCGCGGTCGGCTGCGGCTATGGCATCGACGACGGCGCCAACATCATCCAGTGGCATCTCGTCGGCATGTATGCGCCGTCGCTCTTTGCCGGATGGCTGATCACAAGCTTCGGCCTGCCGACGATACTCTTCGCCGGCATGGCGCTCAGCGTCGCCTGCGGCGCGGTCGCTGTCGCCTCGACCAGCCTCGTCGCCTTCTACGGCGCGCTGTTCTGCCTCGGGATCGGCTGGAACTTCATGTTCGTCGGCGGCTCGACCCTCCTCGCCCAGTCGCATCGACCGGCCGAGCGGGCGCGCGTCCAGGGCGTCGCCGAGATGATCCGCTACGGCGTCACGGCGCTCGCGACCCTGGCCGCCGGGCCGCTGCTCGAGCTCTATGGCTGGGCGATTCTCAACCTCGTCATCCTGCCGCTGGTGCTGATCGCCGCGGTGATGACGCTCGGCTGGGTGCGGGCGGAACGGCGCGCGGCGGCGGCGTTGACAGCAGCCTGACGAGCGCCCAGGGTGATGGCCGGATCTGCCATGATCGCTCGATTTGCGCCATGACCCTCGACATCGGCTTCCTCGTCTATCCCGGCTTCCAGATTCTCGATCTGAGCGGGCCGCTGGCCGCGTTCCAGATCGCCGGACGGCTGACACCGGACAGGCCCTACGGGCTGCCGGTCGTCTCCGCCCAGGGCGGCATGATCGCCAGCTCGTGCGGCCTGGCGGTGATGACGCGCCCGCTCGGCGACAGCGTTTTCGACACCTTGATCGTGGTCGGCGGCAATTGCGAGGCCGAGGTCGCGACGGGCGAGCTGGCGGCGATCCTACGCCGCTGCTCGGCAAGCGCGCGGCGCGTCGCCAGCGTCTGCACCGGCGCCTTCATCCTGGCCGCTGCCGGCCTGCTCGACGGCCGTATCGCCACCACCCATTGGCGCCACATCGCCGCGCTGCAGCGCCGCTATCCCCGGGTCAAGGTCGCCGGTGACCGCATCTTCGCCAAGGATGGGGCGATCTGGACCTCGGCCGGCATCAGCGCCGGCATCGATCTCGCGCTCGCCCTCATCGAGGAGGATCGCGGGCTCGAGATTTCGCGGGAAACGGCGCGCGAGCTCGTCGTCTATCACCGCCGACCCGGCGGCCAATCGCAATTCTCGACCATGCTCGATCTCGACCCGGAATCCGATCGCATACGCGCCGCCCTCGCCTTCGCGCGCGAGCATCTCGACGAGAGGCTGTCGGTCGAGCGCCTCGCCGGGGTCGCCTGTCTCAGCCCGCGCCAGTTCGGCCGCGCCTTCCTGGCCGAGACCGGCGAGACGCCCGCCAAGGCGGTCGAGCGCCTCAGGGCCGAGGCGGCGCGGCTGCGCATCGAGACGAGCGCCGAATCGATCGAGGTGATCGCCCGGCAGGTCGGCTTCAGCGATCCGGAACGCATGCGCCGCGCCTTCCTGCGCGTCTTCGGCCAGCCGCCGCAGGGGATCAGGCGCGCCGCGCGCGCGGCGTGATCGCGCGCGGACACGGGCGGCTCAGCCCGCCGCCAGCCGGCCGACCATGCGCCGCGCCGCCGCGAGCACACGCTCGATCGGCGCGCGCCGGTAGTCCCAGCGCGGATCGGCATCGGGCGGATTGACCACCATGGTGCTGTTGGCCTCGAAGAGCAGGAGTGCGCCATCGCGCCCTGGGGCGAAATCGATGCCGCCGTAATCGAGGCCGAGCGCGTCCCTGATATGCGCGAGCCCGGCCATGGCCACGGGACCGAGCACCCCCGCCATGTCGGCGAGGAACGCCGCCTCCTCGGCGCGATGCTCGGGATGCTCTGCCATGGCGGCGGTGAAGTAGTGGACCTTCCAGTCCGCCGAGATCGCCAGATGCAAGGGGTAGAGCTGCCCGTCGACGATCATGACGCGGTACTTGCGCGCCAGCCCGTCGGCGCCGCGCGCGTCGAGGAGCTGCATCGCCATCACCTCGCGCCCCGGCAGCGTCGCCAGGACCGCGGAGAGCGAAGAAGCGGCTTCGACCCGCACGAAATGGCGCCCGGTGTGAAAGCCGGGGCTGCGCAGCAGCAACGGGAAGGCAAGGCCGCTCTCCGCCAGCAGGGCGGCGCCCCGCGCCGATTCGAGCGCCGCGCGCGGCAGCATGACGATGCGCGGCGCCACGATCCCGGGCACGCCGGCGAAACGCCGCGCGATCGCCGCCCGCCCGGTCGTCGCGATCTTGCTCGGATGATTCAACACCGGATAGTGCGTGACGGCGAGCAGGCGCGCAGCGGCTTCGAGGGCGCGCGGCGACAGATCGGCGTCGCCGATCGCGTTGAAGACGAGACGGTGCGGCGGCAGGGGCGTCGCCGGATCGACATAGTCGGCGACCAGCGCCGTCACCGCGAAGAGGCGGTCGTCGATCAGCAGGCGCGTCGGCACGTTGCCGCCCAGCGCGGAGACGAGCAGGAGAAGCGGAATGCCGGGCGGCGTGCCGCGATAGCGCTGCACGACGACCGCCTTGTCGCGATAGGCGGCGCGGCGATGCGCCTCGGCGGCATCATCCTCGCCGAGCTCGGCGAGGAGGTTGGCGAAGCCGCGATGCGCCTCGTCGTGATCGGGCGAAAGGGCGAGCGCGGCCTCGTAATGGCGACGCGCCTCCGCCAGCTCGCCTGATGCCAGCAGCAGATTCGCCAGGTTGATATGACCGACCGGATTGCCCGGGTGGTGCTTCACCGCTTCCGCATAGGCCGTGCGCGCGGCGCTGCGATAGCCGCTCTCGTAGAGCAGCGTGCCGAGATTGTTGAGCGCCCCGAAATGGGTCGGCGAGCCCGCCAGGAAGGCGAGGTATTCCTGCTTCGCCTCCTCGGTGCGGCCGAGCGCGTCGAGCTGGCAGGCGCGCGCGAAACCGGGCGCGGTCGGGAGCACCTCCGGCGTCGCGGGATCTGGCGGCGATGTCATCGCAGGCGGGCGTCTCCGGAAGAGCTCGGCTATGGGAGTTTATCACCGCGGCGCGCACTCTCGCAGCGAACTCTCACTCGGCGGCGGGACCGGCCTCGACGACGGCGGCCACGGAAGCCGCTATTCGAGGCCCAGCGTTCCGTCGCGGCGCCGAATGCCGGCACGGCGGGCGCTCAGCGCCTGACGCCGACCTCGTCGATATGGGTCAGCAAATCGGCCGGATCGTCATAGACGCGATAGGCGCTGGCGCGCTCGAGCTCGTCGCGACCGTAGCCGCCGGAGAGCAGGCCGATTCCGAGCGCCCGGGCGCGGCGCGCCGCCAGCATGTCCCAGACGCTGTCGCCGATGACCGAGGCGGTTTCGATGTCGGCCCCCAGCCGCTGCGCCGCCGTCAGGAAAAGATCCGGGTCGGGCTTGGCGTATTTCACCTGATCGCGGGTGACGACCGGGATGCGATCGAAATCGATCCCGAGGGTCTCCAGCACCGGCCGCACGGTCTCCATCCGGCCGCTCGTCGCGATCGCCCAGGGGACCTTGGCATCGGTCAGATAGGCAAGCAGCTCGCGGGCGCCGGGAAGCGGGCGGATCGCGGCCGAGCGCCGGTTATACGCCACGGCGTGCAGGCGCCGCAGCCGCTCGATATGCGCCGGATCGATGGCGAGCCCGGTCTCGCGCAGGAGCATGTTGGTGAAGAGCCCGCCGCTCATGCCGATCTTGCGATGGATGCGCCAGACGGAAAGCTCGATGCCCTCCTGCTCGAGCGCATCGTGCCAGGCAAGAACGTGGTGATAGACGCTGTCCACCAGCGTGCCATCGAGGTCGAACAGGAATGCACCGCGCGCTTCGCTCATCGACGACCTCCTTGCGATGGGAAATCACCTGGTGGCTGGCCGATCGCCGGCCAAGCCGTCCGGCGTCAGGATCCTCGATCACATCACCCCGCGCTTGGGTCGCGTTGCCGCGCCATCTGCCTTCGCCGGAGCGGCGCCGAGCAGGCCGTCGAACTCCTCCTTGGTGACGGCGTAGCATTCGCAGCTGCGCTGCTCCAGCGCCGCGCGGTCGAGGATGACGATCCGACCATGATGATACTGGATGAGTCCGGCGCGCTGCAGCGTCGCCGCCGCCTGCGAGACCCCGGCACGGCGCACGCCGAGCATCATCGCCAGGAACTCATGGGTGAGCAGGAACTCGTCGGACGCCATGCGATCATGCGTCATCAGCAGCCAGCGGCAGCAACGCTGCTCCAGCGCATGGAAATGCGCGCAAGCCGCCGATTGGGCGACCTGGTTGAACAAGGCATGGGCATAGCGCAGCATCACCGCTCGCAGCGCCGCGCTGTGCTCCAACGCATGCCGGAAGCTGCTTGCCCGCATCCGCGATCCCGCTCCCGGTACTTGCATATAGACGCTGGTCGGCGCCTCGCTGTCGCCCAGCAGCACCGGCAGGCCGACCATGCCTTCATTGCCGATGGTACCGACCTCGGACGCGGCGCCGTTCGCCATCGTGTTCACCAGGGACGCGACGCCATCCTCGATGAAATAGACGAACTCGATCGGCTCGTTCTCCCGGTAGAGCGACTGCTTGTAGGCCAGCTTGACGGTTTCGAGATGGGGCGCAAGGCGCCGCATGTCCTCGCGCTGGAGATGGGCGAGGAGGCGGTTCAGCGGGTAGCGGTCATGATCTTCCAGGGTCATCATACCCTCCGCCTGGACGCCGCCGGCGTGGCGGAACGCCTCGGTCTTGCGAGGCTGGCGGCGTTCCACGCCGCATCCTAGCCCGCTATTTCCGCGGCGTCAGCTGCCAGCCATTGATCATCATGCAGGTCGTCTGGCGCAGCAGGATGTCGACCTCGTCGACCTGCTGCTGCTGGCTGCGCGTGTCAAAGACCAGCGGCGACATCGCGACTGCCTGGGCGCGGCAATCCTGCATGTCGCGCTGCAGATCGGCGGGGCCGGCGCCCGGCTTGGTCCAATCCTTCGGCCCGCTCTGGCAGGCGGCGAGGGCGAGAACGATTCCGCAGCTCAAGACGGCGCCACGCATGTCAGCTCTGGTCACTGCGGCGGCTCCTTCGCGCGCTGCCTCAATTCTTGCCTTCCGCTCGGCGGTGGAAAGGGTAGCATGAGCGAGCAAGAGCAATGGGGACAACCTTGACCGAGCATCTCGTGATTCGCATCGCCGACCGGCGCCCCTTCGCCGACGGCCATTCCTTCGCCGGCAGCGGCCGCTATGAGCGGCTCACGGGGCGGGTGCATTTTGCCGTCGATCCGCTGGCGCCGGCGCAGCGGGGCATCACCGATCTCGACAAGGCGCCCCGTGACAAGGAGGGGGGTGACAAGGAGGGGGGCGACCAGGACGGGCGCGTGCGCTTCGCCGCCGATGTCATGATCTTGAAGCCGGTCGACCTGGCGCAGGGCAACCGCCGCCTCTTTCTCGACTACGGCAATCGCGGCAACAAGCGGGCGCTGCAATTCTTCAACGACGCGCCGGCGAGCAACGATCCGCTGAGCCTCGCCCATGCCGGCAACGGCTTCCTGATGCGCCGCGGCTACAGCGTCGCCTGGCTCGCCTGGCAGGGCGACATGCTGCAAGGCGACGGGCGCATGATCCTCGACCTCCCGGTGGCGACCAATGACGGGCGGGAGCTCACTGGCCTCGTGCGCGTCGAGTACATTGCCGACGCGCACGGCGTCACCACCTTTCCGCTGAGCGGCCGCGTCTCGACGCGCAGCCACCCGACCGTGTCGCTCGATCCCGGCGACGCCACCCTCACCCGCCGCCGCTATCCCGATGACGAGCGCATCGCCGTGCCGCCCGAGCAATGGTGCTTCGCCCGGATCGAGGGCGGCAGCGGACTCGACAATCAGGGCAGCGAGCGGGCGCTGGTGCCGTCGGATACGCATATCCATATGCCGGGCGGCTTCGCGCCGGGCTGGATCTACGAGCTCGTCTATACCGGCAGGGAGCCGCTCGTGCTCGGCCTCGGCCATGTCGCGGTGCGCGACTTCGTCAGCTTCCTCAAATACGGTGAGCGCGACGCGGAGGGACAGCCGAGCCCGCTCGGCGCGATCGACAAGGCCTACGGCTGGGGCCGCTCGCAGACCGGACGCTGCATCCGCGACTTCGTCCATCTCGGCTTCAACGAGGATGCGGCGGGTCGGCGCGTCTTCGACGGCGTGCTGCCGCATGTCGCCGGCGGCGGGCGGATGTGGATGAACCACCGCTTCGCCAATCTCGTGACCCCGGCCGGGCAGCAATACGAGG
>DATAQP010000414.1:0-7404 GCA_036264595.1 Allostellaceae bacterium | reverse complement strand
ACAAGCGAGCGGCTCGACAATCTCGGGACTCCCTGGTCGGTGTCCGACTTCATCGCTGCGACCTGGTCGATGGAGCGGCCTGTTCTGCCGGCGCCGCATCAGATCGCCGGCGATTTCTACGACAGCGTCTTCGACACCGCGATCGACAGCAAGCGCAGCCTCGTCTACCACGCCGGCGTCACCGTCTCGGCAACAGTCTGCGGCTTCCTGCTCGGCTCGCTGCTCGGCATCGCGCTGGCGGTCGGCATCGTCCACCTGCCGGTGCTCGATCGCAGCCTCCTGCCCTGGATCATCGCCTCGCAGACCGTGCCAATCCTCGCCATCGCACCGATGATCATCGTCGTGCTCGGCACGCTCGGCATCGACGGGTTGCTGCCCAAGGCGGTGATCTCAATGTATCTCTGCTTCTTCCCGGTCGCCATCGGCATGGTCAAGGGTCTGCGCTCGCCCGAGACGCTGCAGCTCGATCTCATGCGAACCTACAGCGCCAGCCCGGCGCAAATGTTCTGGAAGCTGCGCTGGCCGTCGGCGACGCGCTTCCTCTTCGCCAGCCTCAAGATCGCCGTCGCCACCAGCCTCGTCGGCGCCATTGTCGGCGAGCTGCCGACCGGCGCCCAGGCAGGGCTCGGCGCCCGTCTGCTCAGCGGCTCCTATTTCGGCCAGACCGTGCAAATCTGGTCGGCCCTCGCGATGGCCTCGCTCGTCGGCGTCGCTCTCGTCGCGACGATCTCCGCGGTCGAGCGGGTCGTCACGCGGCGCATGGGAGCGATGGCGTGACGCGGCGACGGCTCCTTATCGTCGCGCTGGCGATGATGGCAGGCGGCCTCGTCCTGCCGATCGGCGCCGGGAGCTGGCTCGGCGAGGGTCCGGCGCTCGTCTGCGCTCTCCTCGCCCTCGCCGGGACGATCGCGACGACGCGTTTTCGCTCAAACCCGATTGATATCGTCCTGGCACTCGCCGCTCTCCTCGCCGGAGCCGCCGCGCCGCTCGTCATCCTCGGCCGCCATGCCGATCTCGGGGCCACGGCACCCGGCCTGTGGCTCTTCCTCGCCGGAATCGTCGCGCTACTCTGGTCGATTCTCGATCGCCTGGCGCGAGGCGCGACGAGTGGTCCGGCAGCGCTCGTCGCGCCCACTCTCTTCGGCGGCGCCCTCCTCTATCTCTGGCAGGTCCTCGTCACCGGCTTCGGCGTGCCGCAGATCCTGCTGCCGGCGCCGAGCCAGGTCGGTCATGTTCTGGCGACCCGCCTCGACGTGCTGTGGCCGGATTTTCTGCAGACCCTCAAATCGGTGCTGAGCGGCTTCGCGCTCGGCTGCTCGTCCGGCTTCGTCACCGCCTTGCTGATCGACCGGGTGCCGTTCCTGCAGCGCGGCCTCCTGCCGCTGAGCGGGTTGGTCAGCGCCATGCCGGTGGTGGGGATCGCGCCGATCATGGTGATGTGGTTCGGCTTCGACTGGCAATCGAAGGCCGCCGTCATCGTCGTCATGACCTTCTTCCCCATGCTGGTCAATACGCGCGCCGGCCTCGCCGCGACCGATCAGATGCAGCGCGACCTCATGCATTCCTACGCCGCCTCCTATTGGGCGACGCTGCTCAAGCTGCGCCTGCCCGCCGCGTTGCCCTTCGTCTTCAACGCGCTCAAAATCAACTCGACCTTGGCGCTGATCGGCGCCATCGTGGCGGAGTTCTTCGGCTCGCCGATCCTCGGCCTCGGCTTCCGCATCAGCGCCGAGATCGGCCGCCTCAATGTCGATGTCGTCTGGGCGGTGATCGCCATCGCGGCATTGGCCGGGTCGCTCTTCTACGGTGCGATCGCCGCGCTCGAGCGGGTCTTTACGTTCTGGCATCCATCCTTCCGCGCGTGAGCGGCAAACACAGGGGAGAAGGCAGATGAGAGGGATACTTCCGACGGCGGCGGCGCTGCTCGTGCTCGGCATAGGCTCGGCCGAGGCGCAGGACAAGATGACGCTGCAGCTCAAATGGGTGACGCAGGCCCAGTTCGCCGGCTACTACGTCGCCAAGGACAAGGGGTTCTACAAGGAGGCCGGGCTCGAGGTCACGGTCAAGCCTGGCGGGCCCGACGTCAATCCCAGCCAGGTCATCGCGGGCGGCGGCGCCGACGTCGTCGTCGACTGGATGCCCTCGGCGCTGGCGACGCGCGAGAAGGGCGTCAAGCTCGTCAATATCGCGCAGGTCTTTCAGCGCTCCGGCATGATGCTGACCTGCCGCGTCGATTCCGGCATCAAGGCACCCACCGATTTCAAGGGCCGCAAGCTCGGCGTCTGGTTCGCCGGCAACGAGTACCCTTTCCTCGCCTGGATGGACAGGCTCGGCTACAAGACGAATGGCGGCGCCGACGGCGTCACAGTGCTGAAGCAAGGCTTCAACGTCGACCCGCTGCTGCAGAAGCAGGCCGACTGCATCTCGACGATGGCCTACAACGAATATTGGCAGCTCATCGAAGCCGGGATGAAGCCCGAGCAGCTCATCGTCTTCAAATACGAGGACCAGGGCGTGGCGACGCTCGAGGACGGGCTCTACTCGACCGAGAAGCTGATCGCCGATGCCGCATCGGCCGCGAAGCTGGCGCGCCTCCTCAAGGCGTCATTGAAGGGCTGGGACTACGCCATCAAGCACCAGGACGAAGCGGTCAAGATCGTCCTCGACAACGATGCCTCCGGTGCCCAGAAGAAGGACCACCAGACCCGCATGATGGGCGAGATCGCCAAGCTCGTCGAAGGCGGCAAGCTCGGCTATCTCGAGCCCGCCGCCTATGAGCGCACGGTGAGCGAGTTGCTCGCCGGCAAATCCGATCCGGTGATCAGCAAGAAGCCCGAAGGTGCCTTCACCCATGCGATCTGGGAGGCGGCCCAGAAATAGTCGGAACGTCGTCCGGCGATTTGGGGGGCGGCGCCGGACCATCCTCTGTGGACGATGGAGAGACCGATGACCACGACCAGCGAAACCCGTCCCCCGCTGCCGCCCTTCACGCGCGAGACCGCGGTGAAGAAGGTGCGCGCCGCCGAGGATGGCTGGAACAGCCGCAATCCCGAAAAGGTCGCCCTCGCCTATACCGGTGAAAGCCGGTGGCGCAACCGCGCCGAGTTCTTCCAGGGCCGCGCGGCCATCGTCGCCTTCCTGACGCGCAAATGGGCCCGCGAGCTCGACTACCGGCTGATCAAGGAGCTCTGGTCCTTTACCGACAACCGCATCGCCGTGCGCTTCGCCTATGAGTGGCACGACGATTCCGGTCAGTGGCTCCGCTCCTACGGCAACGAGAATTGGGAGTTCGACGAGCACGGGCTGATGCGCCAGCGCCACGCCTCGATCAACGATCTGCCGATCACGCCGATCGAGCGCAAATACCATTGGCCAGCACCCGGACCGCGGCCCGAGGATCACCCGGGCTTGAGCGAGCTCGGCTTCTAGCGGCCCCTACTCCGCCGCCGCCTCGCGCGCCACCGGGCGCGGCTTCCTGAGCTCGCCCTGGCGCGTCATCGCCGCGTAGACCGGCGGGAAGGTCGGCCGCTTGATGTAGCGCCCGGCGCCGCGCACCGTGTCGAGCTTGCCACCCGTCCAGACGAGCTTGCCCTGGCTGATCGTGTGGCTCGGCAAGCCGGTGACGCTCATCCCCTCGAAGATGTTGAAGTCGATCTTCTGGTGATGCGTCTTCGCCGAGATGGTGCGGCTCGCCGTCGGGTCCCAGACGACGAGATCGGCATCGGCACCGACGCTGACCGAGCCCTTGCGCGGATAGAGGTTGAAGATCTGCGCCGCGTTGGTCGAGGTGACGCGGACGAACTCGTTCATGGTGAGGCGGCCGCTATTGACGCCGTGATGCCAGAGCACCGCCATGCGATCCTCGACCCCGCCGGTGCCGTTGGGGATCTTGGAGAAATCGTTGCGCCCCATCGCCTTCTGCGGCGCGCAGAAGCAGCAATGGTCGGTCGCCGTCGTCTGCAGATTGCCCGATTGCAGCCCGCGCCAGAGATGCTCCTGATGCTCCTTGGCGCGGAAGGGCGGGCTCATGACATAGGCTGCGGCGGTCGCCCAGTCGGGATGGCGATAGACGCTGTCGTCGACGAGGAGGTGGCCGGCGAGCACCTCGCCATAGACGCGCTGCCCCTCGTTGCGCGCCCGCGTGATCGCCTCGAGCGATTCCCGGCAGCTGTTATGGACGATATAGACCGGGACGCCGAGCACCTGGGCGATGCGGATGGCGCGGTTCGCCGCCTCGCCCTCGACCTCGGGCGGACGCGACAGCGCATGACCTTCCGGCCCGGTGATGCCCGCCTTCAGGAGCTCGTGCTGGAGGCGAAAGACGAGCTCGCCGTTCTCGGCATGGACGGTGCAGATGGCGCCGAGCTCGCGCGCCCGGGCGAAGCTGTTCACCAGCACCTCGTCATCCGCCATGATGGCGTTCTTGTAGGCCATGAAATGCTTGAAGCTGTTGACGCCGCGCTCGCGCGTCAGCACCCCCATCTCGTCATGGACTCTCTCGCTCCACCACGTCACGGCGACGTGGAAGGAGTAGTCGGCGCAGGATTTCTCGGCCCAGTCGCGCCACGTGTCATAGGCTTCGAGAAGCGATTGCTGCGGGCTCGGAATGACGAAGTCGATGATCATCGTCGTGCCGCCGGCGAGCGCGGCGGCCGTGCCGCTTTCGAAATCCTCGCTCGCCACCGTGCCCATGAAGGGCAGCTCCATATGGGTATGCGGGTCGATGCCGCCCGGCATGACATATTGCCCGCCGGCATCGACGACCCGGACCCCGGCAGGCGCCGCGAGATCCTGGCCGACCGCCGCGATGAGCCCATCGGCGCAATAGACGTCGCCGCGGAAACTATGCTCGGCGGTGACGATGGTGCCGCCACGGATCAGCAGGGACATGTCGTCGCCTCCTCGTTTCGGGGTCGCTTGCGTGTCCCGGATGCTAGGGGAGCGGCGGCGGGTTGGTCAATTCGACGAGCCGATCGCCGCCGCCCGCAATCGTCGGACATCGCCCTGCACAACATCTTGATCAGCCGCCTGTATTCTACAACAAATAAACAGGCGCTCCTCCTACCGGTTGAGGAAGGTCGGCAATGAACAAGGGTTGCGATCCGCCCCCGTATATGGCGATTCCACCACACCAGATCTGGTATCGAACGCTTGGTCTTGCAGGCGGAATGCAGGCACCCTGCACCACGGGTTGAGTCCCCTCGTCCCGCAGGCACGACCCTCGCCTGCGGCTTAGCTCTCCTTGACGATGACAAAGAACGAGAACAAAACGGGTACATTGATAGCAGAAATCGGCCGCCATGGGCAAGACAAAATGCTCGCCCCGAGATTGCCGAGTCCCGCGATGGTAGATCCTTAACGGCGCCTTCGCTTCGCACAGGGAGTAGCCCGCAAGATGCTCTCGCCAAAACGTACCGGCGAGTGTTGTCATGAGCCGTCCGACGTCGAAAGACGCGGATTGCCGGGCTTCACTTTGCGAGGTGCAAAGGGCGCGATGCGCAAGGGATATTCGGACGCAAGGATCGCGGCGAGCCGGCAGACGGCGTCCCACAATATCGGGCTCTTCTTCGAGCTCAACGAGTTTCCGCAGGCGCATTTGACGCAGAGAACCGTGAGCGCCGCGCTGGGGATCTCGCACGATTTGGATCAGCTTCGCTTGCGGCATGCGATCGAGCGGCGGCAGGGTCGCAGAGCGTACTGATTTCGCCGCCTAGGCGGCTTCGTCATGCACGACCCGGCGACCCAGAAATACGGGCTCGGCCGCGCCATCCGCACGCTCGCCGCGAGCGTCACCGACGGCTTCGATTTCCGCGCCGTCGCCTCGCCCATCCTCGCGGCGCTCGCCACCGAGTTGCGCCTGACCGCGTTCCTGTCGATCTATCACGAGCATGCCGCCGTGTGCCTCGAGCGATTTCACGACATGAAGGGCATGGAGATGCGCTGGTGGGCGATCGGCGGCACCCTGCCGCTCAATTGCGGCGGCGCGCCCAAGGTCCCGCTCGCCTTCCAGCCGGAAGACGAGATCGAGCGGGCACCCGCAGCGTCCACGTTAGACGGATGTGTCGCTGAGGCGCGTCTATCCTCATCGGCCACACCGAAAAGTTCCGCCTCTATGCCGACCAGGATTCGGGCATCCGTGGCGCATGTCTGTCCGCCTTCCGTGAGGAAATTAGCCAGAAACGATGCGACATGTTTTACGTCGCCATCGCCAAGCGGGTCGGCCGCGACACCAAGGAGGCGCTCGTCGGGAAGGCATGGGCCGAATTCGATCAGCGGCTCGCCGACCTTGCAACTCAGAGCCAGGCCGGCGCCAAGCTCGACCAGATCGACCAGACCATGCTCGAGGCGCACTGGGAATTCGACCTTGTTCCGGTCACGGAGCAGACCATTTTCGCGGCGATCGAGCACCGGCAGGAGCTCCGGAAGCGCCGCCGGCGAGGCGAGCGTTGAACATCCGAGCCAGATCGTCCACCGTTTTGTCAGCATCGACCATCGGAAGGTCACTACCTGTTTGGCCGTCGCGCGCCAGATCAAAGGTGAAGAAACCGTCCCCGCCATTGGGCTGTTGCAACACCTCCGGGTGGCGCAAGGTGCGGACCGCATCGTTGTAGCCCGACTTCCAGTGCTCCTCCATGGTCCTCCGGGAAAACTCGTAATCCTTGAAGTCTCCCGCGTAATTCTTTCTGTAGATCAACTGAATGACGTTGTAGACTCTCTCGTCCGCCTCTGCCGCGAGCGTCTCCGCCTCGGGAGTCTGCAGCAACTCCTTGGGCATCTTGGCCAGCAGCTTGGCGCTCGCGCGGCGGAGGGTCTGCACCTTCTTGAACTGGTCCGTCGCCGTCCGGGTGTGGCTGGAGAAAAGGATATCCTTCTCGCGCGCCTCGCTCTCGACAAAATTGCGTGGAAGGTCGCCGCGGGCGCTCCACAGATCCACTTGGAAGGCGAGCGTGTCCTTTCTCGGCGGGGTGTCCAGCACCCATTGCAGCGGCGTATTGATGACGAGACCGCCGTCCCAATAGTACTCGTCTCCGATCTTGATCGTCGGAAGCGAAGGCGGCAGCGAGCCGCTGGCCATGACATGCTTCGGGCAGATCCGGCATGTGGTGCTGTCGAAACGAACGGCGTTGCCAGTGCGTACATTGACCGCGCAGGCACTAAAGCGCGTCGCCCCTGCATTGATCAGGTCAAAATCCACCAGACGTCGGAGGGTCGATTTCAGCGGTGCGACGTCGTAGTAGCTGAGGGTTTCGAGGTTGCTGTTCTGATGGAGGTAGGGAGGCGGCACACGCAGTTTGAAAAAGCCTGGCGCGCCGCCCAACAAGGCGCCCAATGAACGCCCATGGTTGACGACTCTGCTGAAACTGTCGTGGATCTTCAAGCCTGCGAAATAACGCGCCCCGGACG
>DATAQP010000411.1:0-2030 GCA_036264595.1 Allostellaceae bacterium | reverse complement strand
GAGGTCCCGCGTTTGCCGTCGCCGCGCTCACGTAGACCTGCTCCGCTGCTGCGACCAGACGGCGCCGGCGATGATCGCGCCCTTGACCACGAGCGCCGCGGCGTCGGGCACGCCGTTGGCGAGCAGAGTGTAGCGCACGAGCTGGATGAGTAACGCGCCGATGAGCGTGCCGACCACGGTCGCTTGGCCGCCGGTGAAGGGCGTGCCGCCGACCGCGACCGCAGCAATCGCGTCGAGCTCCATGCCAAGGCCAACGAGATTGGCGTCACTCGACGAGTTGATCGAGACGACGACCAGGCCGGCGATGCCCGCGCACAGGCCACTGATGGCGTAGACCCATCGTTTGACCGCAGCGGCCGGAACGCCGGAGAGACGCGCCGCTCGCTCGTTGCCGCCAACCGAGAGGATGTGGCGCCCGAACAAGGTCGAGCGCAGCATCCATGCCGCCGCGGCGACCAGCGCCAGCATGATGACGACCTGGCAGGGCACGCCGAAAATGCGGCCGAGGCCGATGAACTGAAACGCCGGGTTCTTGAACGCCTGCAGATTGCCGTTGGTCAGCACCTGCCCGATGCCCCGGCCGGCGATGAACATGACCAGCGTCCCGACGATCGGCTGGACCTGGAACCGAGTGATGAACCATCCGTTGAAGAAGCCGAACAGGCCGGCGACGCCGATCGGAACGATAAAGGCGAGCATGTCGCCCAGCACCGGATATGAACGCCCGACTGAACTTAAGAAGATCATCGGCGCGAGCGCGCCGGAAATCGCCATCAGCGAGCCGACGGAGAGGTCGATGCCGCCGGTCGCGATGACCAGAGTCATGCCGACGGAGACGATGACGATCGTCGCCACCTGGGTCAGATTGACGTTGAGGGTCTGCCAGCTCGCGAAATGCGGCGTCACCGCGAAATTGAACGCAAGCAGCACAATGAGCGCGGTGAGTGCGGCGTAGCGCTTGAGAAAGGCGGCGACGTCGAGCGAAAAGCCCTTACGCCTGATCGCCGGCGCATCAACCATGACCGGTTTCCGCAAGCTCGTCCGGGCCATGCGCCATCGCCGCCATGATCGCGCCAGCGTTCGCTTCCGCGTGCGGTAGGTCGGCGACCGTGCGCCCATCGCTCAGCACAAACACCCGGTCGGCGCCTTCAGTGATTTCCTCGAGCTCGGAGGAGATCATGAGGACGCCCAGGCCCTGGTCCGCAAGCTCTCGGATCAGCGCCTGAATCTCGGCCTTGGCGCCGACATCGATGCCGCGGGTCGGTTCGTCGAGGATCAAGAGCTTCGGATCGGTGCAGAGCCATCGCGCCAGCAGAACTTTCTGCTGGTTGCCCCCAGAAAGCTCGCGAATCTTCTGCTCCGAGCTTGACGCCTTGATGGCCAGGCGTCTCATGAATTTGTCGACGATTTCGCGCTGGCGCGCCTCGTCGACGATTCCCAAACTCGTCAGGCGCGGCAGGATGCTGAGCGTCATGTTCTCGCGCACCGACATGTCGGGAACGATCCCATCCGCCTTACGATCCTCGCTGCAATAGCCGACGCCGAGGGCGATCGCCTCGGCCGGCTCCTGGGGCGAGACCGCTTGGCCACTTAACTGGATCGTTCCGGCCTCGGGCGGATCGGCGCCGAAGATCGCCCGCGCCACCTCGGTGCGGCCGGAGCCGAGCAGGCCCGCGAGGCCGACAATCTGGCGTTGGCGCACCTCGACGCGAGCGTCCCGCACCTTGCGTCCGACCCGGAGCCCTTCGGCCAACAGCACGACGTCGCCGACCCCGACATGCGCAGCGGAAAACCCTGTCGAATGAGCCCGCACCGTCTCGAGGTTGCGCCCGAGCATCGCCGCGACGAGATTGAGCTTATCGATATCGGCCATGCGGCTCGTCATCACCGTGCGCCCGTCGCGCATCACCGTGACGCGGTCGCAGACCTGATAGAGCTCGTCGAGCCGGTGGCTGACGAAAATGACGGCCACGCCCTCGGCGCGCAACCTGCGCATCACATCGAACAGAACCGCGACCTCGCGTTCGTCG
>DATAQP010000518.1:0-4838 GCA_036264595.1 Allostellaceae bacterium | reverse complement strand
GTGGCGGCGCCGGCGCCCTCGGCGACATTGTGCGTGTCGGTGAAGAGATGGCGCATGGCGGCGCGGAACTCGCCGTCCTCGACGGTGAGGCTGCGCTCGGCGCCCTTCCGGATGATCTCGCTCGCTTGCGGCACCGGGACGCGGCAGGCGAGCCCGTCCGCCATGGTGTCGGCGCTGTTGGTCGAGACCGGCTTGCCGGCGGCGAAGGAGAGCGCATAGGAGGGAGCGCCCGAGGCGACGACGCCGACGATGCGCGTCTTGAGGCCGAGCGCGTCGCGCGCCGCGATCATGCCGCAGATTCCCGAGCCGAGCCCGATCGGCACATAGACGGTGTCGAGATCGCTGACGCCGTGCAGCAGCTCGAGCGCATAGCTCGCGACGCCGGCGACCAGCCGCTCGTCGAAGGAGCGCACGAAATGCAGGCGTCTGGTCTCGGCGAGTTCGGCGGCGTGCTCGGCCGCCGCCTGGAAATCGCTGCCATGCTCGACCAGCTCGGCGCCGAGGGCGCGCATCGCCGCGTTCTTCTCGCGCGAGTTGCCGTGCGGCACGACGATGGTGGCGGTAAGGCCGTGGCGCCTTGCCGCCAAGGCGACGCTCTGCCCGTGATTGCCGCGCGTGGCGCTGATGACGCCTTCGATTTCGGGCGCGCTCTTGCGCAGATCGGCCATGTAGACGAGGCCGCCGCGCAGCTTGAAGGCGCCGATCGGCGTGTGGTTCTCGTGCTTGACCCAAACCTCCGCTCCTGCTCGCGCCGCGAGGAGCGGCCAGCAGAATTGCGGCGTCGCCGGCATCACCACATGGACGAGGTCGGCGGCGGCTTCGAGCTGCGCGAGGGTGGGCATGGGTAAGGTTCCTCATTTGCCGCCATGTCCTTCGACTTCGCTCAGGACGAGGGGAGAGGTTGATGGAAAGCTCACCTCATCCTGAGCGAAGTCGAAGGATCGGGTCCCCGGCCCACCATTCCCCCGTTTTTCCCTTGCCCGGTCAAGCCGGGTTTATGCATGGTTGGTCATGGCCGTCATCAAGACCGCAATCGATCCGCGCTCGGACGTCTTCCGCGGCAACGCCGAATCGCTGCGCGAAGCGGTCGCCGATCTGCGCGCCAAGGTCGCCGCCATTCGCGAGGGCGGCGGCGCCGGGGCGCGCGATAAGCATCTCGCGCGCGGCAAGCTCTTGCCGCGCGAGCGCATCCGCGCCTTGCTCGATCCCGGCTCGCCCTTCCTCGAGCTCTCGCAGCTCGCTGCCTACGGCATGTATGGCGGCGACGTGCCGGCGGCCGGGATCATCACCGGCATCGGCCGCATCGCCGGGCGCGAATGCGTCGTCGTCGTCAACGACGCGACGGTGAAGGGCGGCACCTATTTCCCTGTCACCGTGAAGAAGCATCTCCGGGCGCAGGAGATCGCCCGGCAGAACCGGCTACCCTGCCTCTACCTCGTCGATTCGGGCGGCGCCAACCTGCCGAACCAGGACGACGTCTTTCCAGACCGCGAGCATTTCGGCCGCATCTTCTACAACCAGGCGACGATGTCAGCGGAGGGCATCCCGCAGATCGCCGTGGTCATGGGCTCGTGCACGGCGGGCGGTGCCTATGTCCCGGCGATGTCGGACGAGAGCGTCATCGTGCGCAACCAGGGCACCATCTTCCTCGCCGGCCCGCCGCTGGTGAAGGCGGCGATCGGCGAGGTGGTGAGCGCCGAGGAGCTGGGCGGCGCCGACGTGCATAGCCGCGTCTCGGGCGTAACCGATCATTACGCGCTGAGCGATTCGCATGCGCTCGGCATCGCGCGCTCGATCGTGGCGCGGCTCAACACGGTGAAACAGCCCGGCGTCGCGCTGCGCCAGCCGGCGGCGCCGCTCTACGATCCCGAGGAGATCTACGGCGCCGTCTCGACCGAGATGCGCAAGCCCTACGACGTGCACGAGGTCATCGCCCGCATCGTCGACGGCAGCGAGCTCGACGAGTTCAAGCAGCTCTACGGAACGACGTTAGTAACCGGCTTCGCCCATATCTGGGGCTACCCGGTCGGCATCGTCGCCAATAACGGCATCCTCTTTTCGGAAAGCGCACTCAAGGCGACGCATTTCATCGAGCTCTGCGGCCAGCGCGGCATTCCGCTCATCTTCCTGCAGAACATCTCCGGCTTCATGGTCGGCAAGAAATATGAGGCCAGCGGGATCGCCAAGGACGGCGCCAAGATGGTGACGGCGGTGGCCTGCGCCGCCGTGCCGAAATTCACCGTAATCATCGGCGGCAGTTTCGGCGCCGGCAATTACGGCATGTGCGGCCGCGCCTTCGGTCCGCGCTTTCTGTGGATGTGGCCGAATGCCCGCATCTCCGTCATGGGCGGCGAGCAGGCGGCTGCGGTGCTCGCCACCGTTCGGCGCGACGCGCTCGAGGCCCAGGGCAAGGACTGGAGCGTGGAAGAGGAGGCGGCCTTCAAGGCGCCGCTTCTCGCGCAATACGAGACGCAGGGCCATCCCTATTACGCCAGCGCGCGGCTCTGGGATGATGGCGTCATCGATCCCGCCGAGACGCGCATGGTGCTCGGCCTCGCCCTCTCCGCCAGCCTCAACGCGCCGATCGAGAAGACGCGCTTCGGCGTCTTCCGGATGTGACGATGTTCTCCAAGATCCTCATCGCCAACAGAGGCGAGATCGCCTGCCGCGTCATGCGCACGGCGAAGCGCCTCGCGATAAAGACTGTCGCGGTGTATTCCGAAGCCGATCGAGGCGCGCTGCACGTGGCAATGGCGGACGAGGCCTATCAGATCGGCCCGGCGGCGGCGCGCGAGAGCTATCTCTCGATCGAGCGCGTCATCGCGGCCGCCAAGCAGAGCGGCGCCGAGGCGATTCATCCCGGTTACGGGTTTCTCTCCGAGAATGCCGAATTCGCCGATGCCTGCGCCGAGGCGGGTATCGTCTTCATCGGCCCGCCGGCTGCGGCGATCCGTGCCATGGGCTCGAAATCGGCGGCGAAATCGCTGATGGAGAAGGCCGGTGTGCCGCTCGTGCCGGGCTATCACGGCGCGGCACAGGATGCAGCGCTGCTGGCGAAGGAGGCCAAGCGGATCGGCTTTCCCGTCCTCATCAAGGCCTCTTCGGGCGGCGGCGGCAAGGGCATGCGCATCGTCGAGAGTGCAGCGGATTTCGCCGCCGCTCTTGCCTCGGCACAGCGCGAGGCCAAGGCATCGTTCGGCGACGACACGGTGCTGATCGAGAAATATCTGACGCAGCCGCGCCATATCGAAATGCAGATCTTAGCCGACAGAAACGGCAATTGCGTCCATCTCTTCGAACGCGATTGCTCGGTGCAGCGCCGTCATCAGAAGGTGGTGGAGGAGGCGCCCGCGCCCGGCATGGATCCGGCGCGGCGACAGGCGATGGGCGCGGCAGCGATCGCCGCGGCCAAGGCGGTCTCCTATGTCGGCGCCGGCACGATCGAGTTCATCGCAGAGGGCGACGATTTCTTCTTCATGGAGATGAACACGCGTCTCCAGGTCGAGCATCCGGTCACCGAGATGATATCAGGCACCGACCTCGTCGAATGGCAGCTCCGCATCGCCGCCGGAGCGAAATTGCCCAAGCGCCAGGACGAGCTGGCGATCTCCGGCCATGCCATCGAGGTCCGCCTCTATGCCGAGGATCCGGCGCGCGACTTCCTGCCGGCGACCGGCACGCTGCATCATCTGCGCGTGCCGGAGGCGGATGGATATATCCGCGTCGATACCGGCGTGCGCCAAGGCGATGCCGTCTCGATCCATTACGATCCGATGATCGCCAAGCTGATCGCCTGGGGCGAGACGCGCGACGCGGCCTTGCGCCGGCTGCGCGGCGCGCTCGAACGCTACGAGATCGTCGGGGTGACGACCAATCGCGACTTCCTCGCGCGGCTCGCGGCCGATCCCGCTTTCGCGGCTGGCGGCGTCGATACCGGCTTCATCGCGCACCATCGCGACCTACTGATCCCGCCGCCCGGGGCCGCGCCGCCGCGCGCCGTCGCCGCCGCGGCGCTGACCCTGCTTCTCGACCAGGCAGAGGCGGCAGAGACGGCGGCTTCGGCCTCGCCCGATCCCTATTCGCCCTGGCATTCGCGCCAGGGCTGGCGGCTCAACGGTGATACTTATCAGGATCTCGTCTTCCTCGACGGCGAGCTCAGCCATAGGGTGCGCGCGCATTATCGCGGCGATGCCTTCCGCCTCGATCTCGCTGATGGCTCGGTGAGCGCGACGGCAAGGCGTGACGGCGACGGCGCGCTCTCGCTCAGCCTCGATGGCATCGTCTCGCGCATCCGCGTCGTCCGACGCGGCGGCGAGTTCACGATCTTCGCCGACGGGGCGTCCTATCGCCTGCTGCATCGCGATCCGCTGGCGCCGCAGGCCGAGGAGGAGCTCGCCGGCGGCAAGCTGACGGCGCCGATGCCGGGCAAGATCATCCAGGTGCTGGCGGCGGCGCGTGCCAGCGTCGTTCGCGGCCAGGTCCTCGTTGTGCTCGAGGCGATGAAGATGGAGCACAGCGTGACGGCGCCGAGCGACGGCATCGTCGAGCGCGTCAACTATGCTGTGGGCGACCTCGTCGAGGAGGGCGCCGAGCTGCTCGTGCTGGCGTTGCCGGAGGACAAGGCGGAGCCGTGACGATCCATCTCATCAAGATGTGCGTCGGGGTCGACGATCTCGATCATCTCTTCGAGCTGCGCCGTGCCCGCCGCAAGCGGGAAGGCGATGGGCCGGTCGGCCATCGCACGCGTCACATGCCGAAACGTGCGGCCGAGATCCTCGATGGTGGCTCGCTCTACTGGGTGATCAAGGGCCTCATCCGTGTGCGCCAGCGCATCGTCG
>DATAQP010000258.1:0-8685 GCA_036264595.1 Allostellaceae bacterium | reverse complement strand
GACGTCGTTCTGCGCGCCGGAATTGACGTTGCGGTTCTTATAGATCGCCCGCGTCCAGTCGAAGCTGACCGAGAACGGGCCCATCGTGTAGCGGGGGCCGATATCCCAGGTGTCGCGCTGCTGGTGGGCCGACGAGACAGTCGCCGAATTGTTCGGCGTATCGCGATCGTAGAGGCGCTCGTAGGCGCCGCCGAAGGCGATCGGACCCCAGGTCACGACGCCGCCGCCGCCGCCGGCGAACGGGTTGTTGCGGCCGGTGACGCTGGCGCCGACGAACGGCTGGTTGTAGACGCGATGACCGCTGGAGAAGCCGGCATAGGCGTCGAGGCCGAAATCGCCGAACTTGCCGCTATAGGAACCGGCGGCCGATACCGCGTTGTTGACGAAGCCTTGCCCGGCGCCGTTCGTCGGGCTCGTATTCGGAGCATTGGCGTTGCCGATGCCGCCCTTTTCGCCGCCCGGCGCGTAGCTGACCGCGAACGAGAAGCCGGCGATCGTCGGCGTGAAGTACAACAGGCGCGAGATGCGCTTTTCTTGCTCGAGCTTCTTCATCGTCGTGTTGGTGATCGCCGGGCCGTTCCCGAACTGCATGTCCGGCGTGTTGGCGCCGAAGAGCGGGCCGGCGACCGGCGCCGTCAGTGCCTTCTGGCGGCGGGCGTCGTCGTCGTCACCGATGCGGATTTCGCCGTAATCGCTGCGGATATAGGCATAGGAGCGCTTGATGGTGTCCGGCGTCGCCTGGCCGTTCAGGGCCGGATCGACGTTCGTGGTCGGCTGCTGATCGGTCGCCCGGATCTGCACGCTGGCGCCGACCGTGAACCCGTTATCGAGCTTCGTGCTGCCCTTGATGTTCAAGATGGCGTCGGTGTTGATGTCGTCAGTCCGCAAGTGCTTCGACTGGGCGCCGTTCTGGCTGACGATATCGCCATAGGCCGAGTTCCAGTAACCGCCGATACCCAGCTTGACGGGCTCGTTCGCCGTTTGGGCGAAGGCTGGCCCCGCGACGGCAACGGCGCACAAGGCGCTCGTGCCCAAAAGGATCTTTTTCATGTGACCCTCCTGCTCGATTACGAGTCCGCCCACTCTATGGTTGATAATCCGCGCGTCAACGGAATATGGTTAACGCTGGTGACTTTTCTGACATACCGATGCAGATATGTCACTCCGCACTCCCGCGGTCTGCCTAATTTCTGCGCACGGCGCTTAAAAGTTGCTCCAGCCTCGATAACTAGGAGTTTTGCACCGTTTCTTCCCCCCTTTGGAGCGCGCTGGCCGGCCGAAAACCTACTCCCTTGATGTTCACGTCGACCATCCGGTCCCATTCGTCTATCTTGAGGCGCTCGAACGGCGCCTGCGGCATCAGCCCGGCGTTGTTGATCATCACATCGATCCGCCCATATGCCTGCACGGCTGCCTCGACCAATCTTTTGACTTGGTCGCAGCGGGTGACGTCCGTCGTCATGGCGATTGCCTTGCGGCCGCTGGCCGTCAGCGCGCCTGCTAATGGCTGGATGCGATCTTGGCGCCGCGCGCCCAGCACAACGCCTGCGCCCTCTGCTCAAAGAAGCCGGGCGCTCGCCTCGCCCAGCCCGCTGCTCGCGCCCGTTATGACGACGACTTTTCCCTCGATGTTATTGCTCATGGTCTTCGCTCCTGCTTGCCAAGACGGTCGCTCAGCGACCGACCCTTTGCGCCAGGTGCGGGGGACAACGATCCTCTTGCAGCGTGATCTTGGAGACGGCGCTATCGATGGTGCGGAGATCGTCGGGCGTCAGTTCGACGGAAGCCGCTCCGAGGTTCTCCTCGAGACGGTGCAGCTTCGTGGTGCCGGGGATCGGCACGATCCACGGCTTCTGCGCCAGCAGCCAGGCGAGCGCGATCTGAGCAGGCGTCGCCTGTTTCGGGGCCCCAACCCAGGCGATGACCTTGCCGGTGTTCTGGGGACTAACGAGCGCCAGTCCCCAGCTAACCGCGCCCGTGATGACGAAGCTCTCCGCCCCGCCGAGAAGTGCCCGGCCGAGCAAAAGGATCGTGACCGATATCTGCGGAGCGCGCACAAAACGGAGTGACAGGAGATAAAGCAGCCCGGACACCGTGGCGACCAGCAGGCCGGCGACGACTGCGCGCTTGGCACCGCTTCGGTCTGCGTAGTGGCCGGCCCACGGCCGGGAAATCAGCGACGCCACGAATTGAGTGCCGGCGACGAGGCCGACGATAAACGGGCCAAGACCCAGTCCGTTGTGCACATGAAGCGGGAGCACCGGCAGAGCGAGACCGATGACGAGGAAGGCGACCAGAACCACCGCCATGATCGGCATCAGTGTCACGATCGAGCGATCCTGGTGAGCCGTGCGGCGCAACTGCATCGACTGATGGTCCCTGTACTTATCCGTGGTTGATGAAGCCCGGCATTGTGTCCGCACCTGATCCCTTCACGTTTGGGAACGGTCGTTTGTCTCGGCATTGTCTTGCGATTGCCGAGAATGTATGCGGCGCCGTGGCATACGATTAGACGGCAGAATCCGCATGGACTTATGAGAGCGGCTCATGGAATCCCGCGCGGCCGGGCGGGAGCGAGGCTTTACGCAGCGGGTCGACCGAAGACTGCTGACCTTAACGCGATGAAGATCGATGGTTGACACAAACGGAACGCGGACGACCTGTCCGCACGACGCATAAACTCGAAATCCCCGAACCGCCCTGGTGCAATACGCGAAGGAGAATCCCCATGCGGCTGCCATTGATCGATCCGTCCGCGCTCAGCCCCGAGCAGCGTCCCGTCTATGACGACATGCGCGCGGGAATCGAGAAGAATTTCAAGGGATTCACGTCCATCGCCGAGAACGGCGCGCTGATGGGGCCTTGGAACCCATGGCTACATGAGCCGAAGTTCGGCAAGCCTATCTGGGATCTGACGCTGGCGCTGTCCGTGTCGCCGTCGCTTCCGCGCACGGTGCGTGAGGTGGCAATTCTGGTCACCGGCGCAAAGTTCCGCTCGTCCTATGAGCTCTACGCCCACGTGCTCGCCGCCGAGCGGCGAGGACTGACCGACGAGAAGCTTGCCACCATCGTCGCCGGTCAGCGGCCAAGCGATCTCACGCATGAGGAGGCGATCACCTACGACGTCGCCTCCGCCCTGGTCGAGCACGGCACATTGCCCGAGCTGAGCTATCGGCAAGCGGTGCATGCCTTTGGGCAGCATGGGGCGGCGGAGCTGATCTATCTCGTCGGACTCTACTGCCTGGTCTCGGTGACGCTGAACGGGTTCGACGTCCCGGTGCCGGAACCCGACGCCGGTTGACCGCATCGGTGCGGATTAGGAACCGAACCCGATCCGAGCGGGCGGGGGAGAAGCTGTTCCGCAGATCGCAGAGATCAGCCTTAGTCCCAGGAATTGGCGTTCTTCGGAAAACCGGGACGCTGCACGCGTACGACGCAGAAGCGTTGACCGGTCGGCGCCTGCATCACCACCCAGCGGTCCAGGCGGTTCACCACCTTGGCGCCCAGCTTCGCCAAGCGCGCCACTTCGGCAGGAATGTCGTCAGTCTCGATGTCCAGGTGGACGCGACTCTCGTGGTCCACGCGCTGGATCTCCACGATAGGCTCGTCGGGCGGGGTCTCCAGCATGCGATAGTTGCCGCGGCTGCTCGGATGGTCCTTGTCCACCGAGCGGCCCAGCGCTTCGCCCCAGAAGCGGGCGGCCTCGTCGACATCGGAGGTCTTGCAGTCGATCAGCACGGCGCATAGACGGGATCGGTGCATTTCAGTGCCTCTCATGCGAACCCGTTGAAATCAGAGAATTCCAAAGGAGAATCCCGATGAAAAAGTTCATGGTGTTGTATATGGCTCCTGGAGCTGAGTTCGAGAAGACGATGAAAAACGCCACGCCGGAGCAGCAGAAGAACGGGATGGACGCGTGGATGAAGTGGATGAATGCCAATAAGGCGTCGATTGTCGACGGCGGAGCGCCCTTGGGAAAGGCCAAGCGCGTCGACTCGAAAGGAGCCTCAAATACAAAAAATGAGATCGGCGGCTATTCGGTTGTGCAGGCCGAATCGCATGATGCGGCCACGAAGATGTTCGGCCAAGACCATCCCCATCTGCATATGCCTGGCGCATGGATAGAAATCGTCGAGATCATGCCGATGCCGGGGATGTAGAGCGCCTCGCTGCCCTATTCCGCATTCCGGGCCCAGTCGGCGAGGGTGCTCTGCGATGAGTTGTAGGCCTGGCTGAGGACAGTTTTTGGCACTTCTGCGAGCTTGCTGTTTGTGAACAGAAGCACTTTCTGCGGAACGCCGGAATCGGAGATCCGACGTTCCTCGACACCGCCCCTACGTCGCCGCCGCAATCGCCTGCCAGACCGCGACCGCCTGGCGCGTCTCGGCGACGTCGTGGACGCGCAGGATGTTGACGCCTTGCGAGAGGCCGTGGAGCGCGCCGGCGAGCGAGCCGGCGAGGCGGCCCTTGGGCTCGGCGACATTGCTCAGCTTGCCGATCGTCGATTTGCGCGAGACGCCGAGCAGGATGCCGGTGCCCAGCGCATGGAAGAGGGCGAGGCGCTCGAGGAGCTCGAGATTATGCGCGACGGTCTTGCCGAATCCGAAGCCGGGATCGATGACGATGCGCTCGGGGGCGATTCCGGCGGCGCCGCATTCTTCGATGCGCGCGGCGAGATAGGCGGCGATCTCGAGCGGCGCGTTGGCATAGCGGGGCTCGCGCTGCATGGTGCGCGGCTCGCCCTGCATATGCATCAGCACCAAGGCGGCGCCGGCGCGCGCGACGGTCGCGGCGGCCGCCGGATCGCCGGTCAGCGCGGTGATGTCGTTGACGATCCCAGCGCCCTTCTCGAGAGCGGCCGCCATCACCGCGGCGTGGCGCGTGTCGATCGAGACCGCGGCCCCAGTCTCGGCAAGGGCGGCGATGACCGGGCAGACGCGCGCGATCTCGCTCTCCTGCGAGACCGGCGCGGCGCCCGGCCGCGTCGACTCGCCGCCGATATCGATGATGTCGGCACCCGCCGCCAGCATGGCGCGGCCGGCGGCGATGGCGCGCTCGGGATCGCTGAAATCGCCGCCATCGGAGAAGCTGTCCGGGGTGACGTTGAGGACGCCCATAATGAGCGGCCGGTCGAGGGCGAAGCCGGCCCAGGGCAGGCGCGGCGCGGCGAGGGCGGCGAGCTGCCCGGCGACGCGCTCCGCCAGCACCGCCTCCTGCGCGTCGGCCCAGCGCCGCAGCGCGGCGAGCGACGTCACGGCGCTGAGCAGGGTACCCTCGCTGAGCGCCAGCACCTCCACCAGGGTGAAAGCCAGCGTCCCGCCGGCGAGCGCCACCGCCTCGCCTGACGCGATCGTCGCTTGCGCCGCTTCGCCGCGCAGCAACCCCAGCGGGCGCAGCCACAGCGCCGGCGCAGCGCCGCCGGCGAAGGCGGCGAGGCTGTTCGGCGATTGCCCCTCTGTCGTCATGCCCATCGTGCCGTCATGCCCGTCGCTCATCCGCGCATCCTCAATTTCCCGTGTGCCGGCGGCTCGCGCGTTGCCGCCCCGGCCGGTTCCGCATTAGCCTAAGTCATCCGGCGGAGGAGGAAAATCCCATGACGGAGCGCATTTCCTTCCAGCTCCACGGCCAAGCGACGAGCATCGAGGCCGATCCCGAGATGCCGCTGCTCTACGCGCTGCGCGGCGATCTCGGCCTCTCCAACCCGCATTTCGGCTGCGGCCTCGCCCAATGCGGCGCCTGCGCCGTGTCCCCTTCGCCCCCGACCGGGTCAAGGCGGCGGGGGTTTAGCGGAGAGCGCTCATCCCAGTACCGGCGTGAAGCGCACCGTCGCCTCCCAGGATGCGCCCGGTGCCAGCACGTGCATTCCGGTATCGCTCATGCCCTTTGCGGCGAGGTTGAAGGCGTCGATGCAATGGCTGACCGGCTCGACGCAGACGAAGCCGCGCTCCGGCGGCGAATAGATGACGAGGGTCGAGAGCGCGGGATCGGCGGCCATCGTCAGCTCGGCGCGGCGCTCCGGCCAGTCGATGCGGGCGCTGCCCTGCCAGCCGGCGTAGCCGTGGTCGAGGCTGGTTTTGTCGACCGCGACGCCCCGCCGGGGATCGGCGTCCGGCGGCGGCGTCACGCGCTCGACGGGAAGCTGCCCGGCTTCCGGCCACCAGATGCCGGCGATCTCGGCGTTGACGCGGCTGTGCGCGGTGCGCGGGAAATACGGGTGGTGGCCGAGCCCGGCCGGCATCGCTTCGCCGGCGCGGTTCTCGATCCCCATCGTCATGATGAGCGCCTGCGGCGTCAGGGCAAGATGCTGCCAGGCGCGATAGAGCCAGGGCCAGCCGGCGCCGCCGGGCATGGGACGATGCTCGTATTCCATGGTCAGCCCGTCCTCGCCGCGCGCGATGACCTGCCATGGCAGCCGCCAGCCATGGCCATGCAGGGCATTCGGGTGACCGGGGGCGATCGGCTCGTCGACCGCGCGGCCGCGGAAGGTGAAGCGGCCGTCGCGGATGCGGTTGGAGTAGGGGACAAGCGGGAAGCTGGCGAGAAGCAATTCCGGGAAGCCGGCCACGCCCGCCTCGCGCGAGGCGACCAGCCAGTCGTGGCGTACCCCGTCGATCTCCCACCAATAGCCGAGCAGGCTGCCGCCGAGGAACGGCGCGACGGCGAGCCGCGCCGCCCCGCTCGCCAGGGTGACGATCTCGTTGCCCGGCTCGCTCATGATGCCACCGCTGGGCGCTCCGGATCGCGGCGGGCGAGATAGGCATCGACCAGTGCGATCAGCCGATCGCGCCCGAAGCTCGGATCGTGCCCGGCATGGACGATTCGCACCGGCAGCTCGCGCAGCCGGCGCATCGTCCTGACATAGTCGGGAATGCTCGAATGGCCGAGCTCGTCGAGCAGCGGCCCGTCATAGATCGCATCGCCCGAGAAGAGCGTGCCGGTCGACCCCTCCCAGAGGCCGATGCTGCCCGGCGAGTGACCGGGGAGGTGCAGCACCTCGAAGCGGCGGTCGCCGGTATCGACGGCGCTGCCCTCCTCGACGATGCGGGTCGGCGTCGCCGGGCGCAGGCGATAGCTGGCGAGATCGTAGCCCTCATGCGGCAGTGCGGTGATGAGGTCCTCGTCGACGGTGTAGCCGGCTTTGCGCAGCATGGCGTGATAATCCGGCGGGAACTCGGCGCCGCGCAGCGTGCCGCGGCCGACGGGATGGCGCAGCTCATCGGCCTCGAGACGATGGACGAGGCAGTCCTCGAACTCGTAATGGCCGCCGATATGGTCGCTATGGGTATGCGTCGCCACGGCGATGACCGGTTTCTCGAGGAGATGTCGCGCCGCCTCGCGCAGGCTCGCGACGCCCATGCCGGTATCGATCAAGAGGTCGCGGTCGCGCCCCCGCACATGCCAGATGTTGCAGCGCATGAGCGGCACGACATGCGGCTCCCACAAGAGGGTGATCGCATCGTCGACACGGCGTGTCTCGAACCAGCGTTCGGCGATCTTGACCGGCATGGCTATCTCCTCAGGAAGGCTGCTGTCTTGCCGAGCTGGCGAGGCGGCTGGCGATCTCGGGCATCGTCTCGGCGGCGACATTGGCGAAGGCGAAGCGCAGGTAATCCTCCTGGCCGTCGCCGAACATGCTGCCCGGCAGGCACAGCATGTTCTCCTCCTCGGCAAGGCGGCGCGCCACGTTGCGCGCCGTCTCGCCGCGGAAGGGATGGCGCAGATAGGCGAAATAGGCGCCGGCGCTGACCAGCTCGTAGCCGATGTTGTTGTCGCGAAAGGCCGCGCGCAAAGCGGTGACGCGGTCGCGCATGAGGATGCGGTTATCCTCGCGCCAGCCGGCCAGATGCTCGAGGCCGTAGAGCGCCGCCTCCTGGCCGATGCGCGCGGCGCAGATGGCGACGCAATCCATCGCCTTCGCCGCTTCGGCGATGAGACCAGGCGACGCAATGATGGAGCCGACGCGATAGCCGGTCAGGCAATAGACCTTGGAGAAGGAATAGAGCTGCACCAGCGTGTCCTGCCAGGCGCCGTCGGCGAAGAGACCGTGCGGGGCTCCCGCGTCGGTCAGGAAATCCTTGTATGTCTCGTCGATGACGAGGGCGATGCCGCGGGCGCGCGCCAGCGCGAGGAACTCGGCGAGCACCGCCGACGGATAGACGGCGCCGGTCGGGTTGTTCGGGCTGATCAGCACGATTGCCCGCGTCCGTCGGGTGATGCGCTCGGCCGCCTCGCGCGGATCCGGCACGCCACCGCGATCGGGACGAAAGGGCAAGGGGACCGTGGCGACATCGAGCATGTCGAGCCACATGCGATGGTTGAAATAATAGGGCAGCGGCAGGATCACCTCGTCGCCAGCGCCGGCGAGCGCCATCATTGCGAGGCAGAAGGCTTGGTTGCAGCCGGCGGTGATTGCCACTTCTTCAGATGCAACGCGCGCGCCGTAGAATCCGCTCATATGCGCGGCGAGCGCCTGGCGCAGCGCCGGAATGCCCTCGATCTCGGTGTAGCGCGCCATCTCCGGCCGGCCGATGATGCCGGCGAGATGATCGGTCAGCGCCCGCGGCGGCGGATAGCCCGGCACTGCCTGCGCGACGTCGATCAGCGTCTTCTCCGCCGGAAAAATGCGGCCGCGAATCCAGCCCTGCGCCTCGGCGATCGGCGGCTCGGCGATTTCGCGCAATACCG
>DATAQP010000511.1:0-1683 GCA_036264595.1 Allostellaceae bacterium | reverse complement strand
CCGGCGAGTTCGCGCGCGCCCGGAAGTTGACACGCGCCGCCGGTGAGCACGACGCGGCGGCCGGCGAGCTTGTCGTAGCCGCTCGCCTCGAGGCGATTGCGCACCAGCTCGAAGGTTTCCTCGAGGCGCGGCGAGATGATGCCGACGAGCAGCGATTTCGGCACGTTGTTGGCCTGGCCGTCATCCTCCTCGCCGACCTGCGGCACCGAGATCGTCTCGCGCTCGTCCGAGGAGGACGAGATGGCGCTGCCGTAGAGCGTCTTCATGCGCTCGGCATGGACCAGCGGCGTCGACAGGCCGCGCGCGATGTCGTTGGTGACGTGGCCGCCGCCGACCGGTACGCAATCGGCGAAGACGAGGTTGCCGTCGAAGAAGACACCGATCGTCGTCGTGCCGGCGCCCATGTCGATGATGGTGACGCCGAGCTCGGTCTCGTCGTCGACGAGGGCAGCGAGGCCGGCGGCGTAGGGGCTGACCACCAGCCCGGCGATCTCGAGATGGCAGCGGCCGACCGAAGCGGTGATGTTGCGCACCGCCGCCGGCTTGACGGCGACGATGTGCATGTTGACGCCGAGCTTCTTGCCGAACATGCCGCGCGGGTCGCGGATGCCGCGGCTGCCGTCGATCGAGAAGCCGACCGGGATCGAATGGATGACCTCGCGATCGGGCGCGTCCTTGAGGTGATATCCCTGCTCGAGGACGCTGCGCATGTCGGCGTCGCTGATCTCGTGCCCGGCGGTCGAGATCTCGACATTGACGATGCGCGAAGGCGGGAAGCTGCCCGACAGGTTGACGACGACCTCGGTGATGGTCTCGCCGGCCATCTGCTCGGCGGCGTGGATGGCGCTCAGCACCGAGGCGCTCGCCGCGTCGAGATCGACGATGACGCCGTTGCGCACGCCGCGCGACAGCTGGTGGCCGATGCCGATGATCTGCGGCCCGTTGGCGCCGGCGCGAGCGATGAAGCAGCACACCTTGCCGGTGCCGATATCGAGCGCGGCGAGAATACCGCCGCGCGGCCGCGGCGCCGTCTTCTTCGGCCGCAGCGCGTTGTGGCTACCGACCCGGAGGTCGGGCGCGCTCGTCTCGCTGCCCGTGTAATTCTCGAGTGTCATGTATTCTTCGCCGCCGGGCGGCCCTTCTTGGCAGGCTCTTTCGAGGGTTCCGGATTGACCCGCACGACCAGCCGGTCGGGCAGGCGCATGTCGACGGTCTGGACGTCGCGGGCGAGCAGCCGGCTGCTGTGCTCGAGATCGGCGAGGCGCGACCAGGCCGCCTCCGGCCCGTCCTCGGGGAGCTGGATGCCGATGCCGTTGTCGAGCTGCAGGTTCCAGCGCCGACCGCCGACCAGCACCGCTGCGACGACGCGACCGGCGAGATCGGGCTGGCTGCCCAGCATGTCGATCAGCGCGGCGGCGCGGCGCGGCGCGGCGTCGCCGACAATGACGATGAGGCCGGGGAAGCGCTCGAGCCGGTCGCCGGTAATGACGGTGCCGTCGCGGTCGATGAGGACGAGCTTGCCCTGGCGCTGCCAGAAGGCGAGCGGCTGGCGCTCGACCAGACGGATAGGGAGCGTGTCGGGCAGACGGCGCTCGACCGCGGCCGAACGCACCCAGGGCAGCGCCTCGAGCTGTGACTTCGCCTGGCTGGGGCTGACGGCGAAGAGCGGCGTGCCGCGCGTCG
>DATAQP010000216.1:0-12317 GCA_036264595.1 Allostellaceae bacterium | reverse complement strand
CATAGAAGAGGCTGAGCTCGCCCGGCGCGGCATCGTCCAACGCGGCGATATCGCGAATCATCAGATGGCCGGCTTCGGGGGTGGATAACTCCGCGCCGATCTGCTCTGCGATATCGCCCAGGGAAAAAGGGCCGCGCCGGTCGAAAAATCGCGGGTCGGTCAATGTGATATCCTCTCAAAACCGGTAGGCAATGCCGAGGCCGGTAAAGACTTGCGTGCGGGAATGAACGATCGGATTGCTGCCGGCGTCGTAGACGAGCTCCTTGACGATCGAGATGCCGCGCAGGCCCCAACCGACATTCCCCGGATTGCGGTGCCGACGACGGCCATCTTCTCGCTTTTGGGCCGCCGGGGCAACGAGGTTCGCCCATCACGGATGCTCTGGGTGGCGAAAGCCGAGGATTGTCTGCTTCGCGGCGATGGAACTCGGTCATTTGCCTTCATCGAGACGCACCTCTCCCATCGTCGTCCACGCTCCCTCAGCCCCGAAGGCCTTCATGCAGGCGCGGGTGCCGCCCGCAGCCGGGCGATCAGCCGCAGGATCTCTTGGAACATCTGCCGCGGCACCGCAACTTCGGCCATTTGGAACGTCACGTAGCGGCCGTGGCTGACGACCTTGACACCGATCTTGATCAGCTTCTCGCGCAAGCTGGTCAGCGACCACGGTTCTGCCGCCTTGGGGATCGTCAGCGTCCGCATGAAGTTGCCAAGGTTGTAGGCCAGGGCATGGAGCTGAAGGCGGACGGCGTTGACGGCGAACGTGCGGCATGACAGCCGCGTCCACTTGATCGCGCCCTTGCCCTCCTTGTGAATCGTCTGCGCCGTCTACTATCCCGATGATCGATGTCGCGCTCCTCATGCCTTCAAGCGATGAGAGCTACTCCGCCTTCACCTCCTGCTTCGCCGGCTTCGGCGTCGAGATCGGCGGCAGTGATTTGAGATAGACGGCGATCGCCTCGCGGTCGGCATCGGTCAGCTTAGAGGTGCCCTTGACGACCTCGGCCATTGCCGAGCCGACGAAGTCGAAATCGGGTTTCTGGCCGGTCTTGAGCAGATCGGCGATCTCGGCGAGGCTCCACTTGCCGATGCCGGTTTCCACATCCGGCGTAATGTTGGGCACTTTCAGATTGTCCGGTCCCTGCGGATTGCCGGAAAAGGCCTTGCCCTGCTCGAGCCCGCCGAGGCGGTTGCGCGGCGTATGGCATTCGCCGCAATGGGCGACGGCAGTGGCGAGGTAGTTGCCGCGATTCCATGCCGCATCCTTGCCGGGAACGCGTTGCAGCGGCCCAGGGCTGAAGAACAGCTCACGCCAGCCGATCTGCAGGAAGCGCCAGGAGAAGGGCGGTTGGACCTCATGCTGCTTGTTGCGTTGCGCGACCGGCTCCTGCGCCTGCAGATAGGCCCAGAGATCAGCGATGTCCTGGTCGCTCATGCCAGTGAAGGAGGGATAGGGGAAGACGGGGAAGTAGTAGCTGCCGTGCTTGGAGATGCCCTCGCGCAGCGCGCGGTGGAAATCCTCGTAGCTCCAGCTGCCGAGGCCAGTCTCCTTGTTCGGCGTGATATTGGGCGAATAGAAGGTGCCGAACGGCGTCGCCAAGGCACGGCCGCCAGCGAGGCGCTTGCCGTTGTTCTTGGCATCGGTGTGACAGCCGACGCAATCCGCCGCCTCGAAGACATAGGCGCCGCGCGCGATCGGCGCCTCGTCGGCGGCGCGTGCGGCGAGCGGCGCCGCGAAAAGCAGGATGGCGACCGTCATGAGAAGTCCCGACGCGCGCCTGCTGACGATCATATCGACCTTTGCGCTCCTGTGACGCTCGCGGCCGCGCTGCGACCGCGGCAACGATATACGACACGCGTGGCTGCGCAACCGGTGCACAGCCTACTCACAGCTCCAGGACTACCACCGCAGCGGCGCTATTCCATGAATCCGGCCGGCGCGTTCAGCGGCGGACGACGGCGACCAGATAGGTGCAGGGTCCCGGCCCGGGATTGGCGAAGGAGCATTCGACCGGCTGGCCGAGCTGCAGGCAATCGCCTGCTGCAAGACGATGCTCGATATCGCCCTCGCGGAAGATCAGCGTCCCGCCGGTGACCCAGATCTGCTGGTGGATGAAGGTGAAGGCGGAAGCGGGATAGGCGATGCGGGCGCCGGGCGGGATCTCGACGCTGACGAGCTCGAGCGGGCCGCCGGAGGGC
Source organism: Allostellaceae bacterium (assembly GCA_036264595.1). GTDB lineage: Bacteria > Pseudomonadota > Alphaproteobacteria > ATCC43930 > CGMCC-115725 > URHD0088. Next base: position 10,121 of record DATAQP010000216.1, on the reverse strand, counting down.
GGCGAGACAGCGCGCCTGACATAGCCGGTCTCGGGATCGCGCCAGACCGGCTGGTCGGCGAAGCGGGCGAGACGCTGGCCGGCATCCTCGGCGCCGGCGAGCAGCCGTGACAGGGTCAGCCCGAAAGCGCCGGAGAGGCGGCCGAGCAGCATAGCCGTCGGGCTCGCCTCGGCGCGCTCGATCTTGCTGATCATCGCCTTCGAGACGCCGGAGAGCTCGGCGAGATCGGCTATGGTCCAGCCGCGCGCCTCGCGCTCGGCGCGCAGCGTGCGGGCGATGGCAACAGTCGGGTCATCCACTATAGTAGACATTCGTCCAATATAGGATATTATTCCTGGCGAGGCAACGCAGGACGGCGAGGAGCGTGCGATGAACGAGACGAAGCGGCGGCACCGGGCGACGCTGGCGGCGCAGGGCGGGGCGAGCTGGATCGACGAGACGACCAAGGCGATCATCCCGCCGGTCTATTTCACTACCACCTATATCCGCGATCCCGACAACCAGTATCGCACCGGCTATTCCTATGGCAGGCCGCACAACCCGACCAACGAGCATCCCGAGGCGCTGCTCGCTTCGCTCGAGGGCGGCGCCGCGTGCCTCACCTTCTCCTCCGGCATGGCGGCGGCGACGACGGTGTTTCTCGCCCTCAAGCCGGGCGATCACGTCGTCGCGCCGAACATCATGTATTGGGGCCTGCGCAAATGGCTGCAGAGCTATGCCACCGAATGGGGGCTCAAGGTCGAGTTCGTCGATGGCGCCGATATCGCCGCGGTCGCCGCCGCGGTGCAGCCCGGCCGCACCAGGCTGGTGTGGATCGAGACGCCGGCCAACCCGACCTGGCCGGTCACCGACATCGCGGCGGCCGCCGCCGTGGCGCACAAGGCCGGCGCCCTGCTCGCCGTCGACAGCACGGTGGCGACCCCCCTTCTTACCCGGCCGATCGAGTTCGGCGCCGACATCGTCATGCATTCGGCGACCAAGTATCTCAACGGCCATAGCGACGTCGTCGCCGGCGCGCTAGTCGCGGCGCGGCAGGATGCGTTCTGGGAGCGCATCGCGACGATCCGCACCGGCAATGGCGCCATCCTCGGCCCGCTCGAGGCGTGGCTCCTGCTGCGCGGCATGCGGACGCTGTCGCTGCGGGTCGAGCGCGCCTGCCGCTCGGCCGCCCAGCTGGCAGCGCATTTCGCCGATCATCCGCGCATATCGGGCGTGCTCTATCCCGGCCTCGCCACCCATCCCGGCCACGCCATCGCGGCGCGCCAGATGAGCGGCGGCTTCGGCGGCATGCTGAGCATCCGCGTCGCCGGCGGCGAGGCGGCGGCGATCGCCGCCGCCGCCCGCGTCGCGCTATGGAAGCGCGCGACCTCGCTGGGCGGCGTCGAGAGCCTGATCGAGCATCGCGCCTCGGTCGAAGGTGCCGGCACTCCCGCCCCTCCCGACCTCTTGCGCCTCTCGGTCGGCATCGAGGATCCGGGCGACCTGATCGACGATCTCGACCAGGCGCTGGCGAGCGGCAACTGACGGGCGGGGGAGCGCTCAGCCTAGTAATCGCGCTTCCAGTTGAGCCCAAGCCCGTTGCCGCCGGTCATGCCGACATCGGTCTCGACGCTGATATTCGGCGCGATCTCGATCTCCACCTTGCCGCGGCTGGTGCCGGTCGAGGCGCCCTGATCGACGCCGACATAGACGCCCTCGGCGATGTATTTGCCGGCCGAGATCGTCGCGGCGCCCAAGCCCTGGCTCGCCGGATTGCTGCTGGCATTGCCGGCGGCGTTGTTCGCCGTCGTGCCGGAGCCGAAATCGAAGCGGTCGAGCCCGAGCGCGCTGCGCACCTTGTCGAGCAATCCGCCGCCGCCGCCGGCCAGCGAGGCGGCGGCCGCGGCGATCTGCAGGCCTTGCGCCGGGGTGATCTGGCCGACATTCTTGCCGAAGAGAACGCGGGCCAGCACCTCGTCCTGCGGCATCTCGGGAACCGAGCCGAGCTTCAGCGTCGGCGCCGAGGCGATGCCGCCGATCGTCACCGTCGCGGTGATGTCGGCGGTGGTCGCCTCGGCGACGATGGCAATCGTCGGATCGATCTTGGTGTCGCCGTTGAAGCCGATCGTGCCGCTACTGAGCTTGAAATCCTTGCCGAGCAGGGAGAACGTCCCGCGCACCACCTCGAGCGAGCCGGTGACGATCGGCTCGGCACTGGTCCCAGTCACGGCGAGCTTGCCGCGCCATTCGCTGTCGAGGCCGCGGCCGCGGACGAAGACCTGGCCGGGCAGATCGATCGTGATGTCGAGCACCGCCGGCAGCATCGGATCGCTTTGCTCCTGCGGCGGAAGTTGCGCGGGTGGCGGCGCGCGCTGGCCGGTGACGCTGTTGATCTCGACTATGTCGAGGCTCGCCACGCTCGGCGGCAGGCGGTCGGGCGGGCGCAGCTCGCCATGCTCGACGCGGAGCTGCGAGGCGATGCGCAGCGCCGTCAGCGCGCCGCTGATGCGGATCTCGCCGCCCGCCAGGACGTTCGCCTCGTCGCGCCGCAGGACGCGGAAGCTCTTGACGTCGATCGAAGCGGCGATCGTCGGACCCGGCGTCGCCGCGAGGTCGACGCTGCCGCTCGCGGTCATGGTGCCGCGCTCGCCGTCGCCGGCGCGGAAATTGCGCAGGACGAAGCGCTCGCGGTCGCCGACGAGATCGAACGCGACGCCGGTGAGGATTGTTCCCGCCGCCATGCTCTCGTAACGTCCATCGCTGATGCGCAGGGCGCCGCTGGCGCGCGGCTGGGTGACGGTGCCGGCGACGCTGGCATCGAGCGAGAATTTGCCGGCGAGACGGTCCTCGCCGAGCGGCAGCAGCTCCTCGATATCGGCGATCTGGCCTTCGCCCTCGAGCTTGAGGGTGACGGCGCCGTCGGGCGGCAGTCGGACGGCGAGCGTGGCGGGGACGAGCTCGAGCGGCAGCGAGCCGGCAAACCCGATCGCGTCGTTCCTAGGCCCCGCGATGCGGCCCTTCGCCTCGACGCGCCCGCCGCGCCACAGCGCGTCGGCGGTGATACCGAGCGGCGGCAGATCGCTGCGATTGGCGGCGGCGAGGCGCAGATCGCGCGCGTCGACGACGAGATGGCCCTGCGGCTTCGACCGCGTGCCGGCGAGATCGGCATCGAAGCTCAGCGTCCCGCCCGCATCGGCCCTGCCGGCGAATTTGCCGGCGAAGCCGACCGGCAGGCGCTGCGCCTTGAGGGTGAGCGCCAGCTGCTCGCCCTTGAGCGAGGCGCTGCCGGCAAGCTGACCGGCGCCGAGCGTCAGGGCGAGGTTGGTGACGGCGAGATCCGCTCCCCGTCGTGTTACGGTCAGCGTCTGGGTGAGCCGCAGCGCCTCGCCGGCGACGTCGCCGGTGAGCCGGGCGAGGCGAAGCGTGACGCCGCCTCTCGCGACATCGACGTCACCGCCCGTCGCCAGGGCGAATTTCTCGTGGATGCTCCCGCGCGCCTCACCGGTGAAGGCGAAGCGGCCGGGCTTTACCGAGCCGAGCTTCGCCGACAGCGTGGCGAGCTTGACGGTGCCCATCTGGCCGCCGGCGAGATCGAGACTGGCATGGCCGCTCGGCGTGCCCAGCAGATCGTCGAGCCGTGCGGCGACCGTAAGACGGGTGACGGCGATCGGCGAGCCCGACCGGGGCGTGGCCTTGATCGCGTTGCCGTTGAGCGACAGCTCGAGGCCCTGCCCCGTCTTGCCGCCTAGCGTGGCCTTGAGGTCGGCGCGGCCGGCGAGCGTCATCCCCGCGAGCTGCGACCACGGCGCGAGATCGACGACCCGGCCGGTGATCGTACCGGTGGCGCGGCCGCTATCGAGCGCGATGCGCAGCCCGCCTTCGAGCGTGCTGCCGTCGGCGGCAAGCCGCAGCTTGCCGATGTCGAGCAGGTTGCCATCCTGCCGCCTTGCGATATCGGCGCCAAGCGTGCCTTCGAGCGAGCCCGCGCGAAAGCTGGCATCGAGGCGGCCGGAAGGCACTGCGAGATCGGCGACGCGGAAATTCGCATGCAGCCGATCGAGCCGGGCTTGCCCGGCGCTGAGCCCGTCGCCATCGACCGTGGCGGCAATGGCCGGCGCGTCGAGCGGACCCTGGGCGGTCGCCTGCAGGGCGAGCCGCCCCGCCATCGCCGTGCCGAGCGGCGCCGCGAGCGCGGCAAGCTTCGGTACGTCGAGCTTCAGCGTGGCGTTGATGCGGCGGTCGGCAGTGAGATCGCCTTTCGCCGAGAGCATCGCATCGGTGGCATTGAGATCGAACTTCTCGACCACGATGCCGCCATCGGCGCTGCGTCGCGCCGTACCGTCGATGGCGAGCGAGCCGCCGAGCAGCGCATCGCCAGTACCACCGACCGTCAGGCCGCCCAACGTCAGCCCGGCGAGCGTGCCGGTCAAATGCGCGTTGGTGCTGCCATCTGCCGCCGCTTCGGCGACGAGATCGATCTTGCCATTGCCGCCCATCTTCTGTCCGGCAAGGGCGGCGAAGGGCGCGATATCGGCAACCGTCAGGCTGGCCTTGCCGGCGATGGTGGCGAAATGGTCGCGTATCGTCGCCGTGCCGGCAAGCTCGATCCCCGCGGTGGCCACGCCAAGATCGCTGATCTCGATCGTCTCGCCGCTGCCATCGGCCGAGCCGGCGAGATGCCATGTCAGCGTCGCGCCGAGGCCGGCCGGGATATCACCGGCAGCGGCCACGATGTTCTCGATGCTGCCCTCGCCGCTCACCGTCCAGCGCGTCGCCAGGTCGGCGGGATCGCCTTGGCTGGCGAGGTGAAGCTGGGCGCGAGCGCGGTCGGCGCCGTTGCCCTCGGCATGGGGAGCGGTCGCCTCGATGGCGATATCGGCTTGCGGGCGCTGCGGCGTTCCCGACGCCGTGAGACGCAACTCACCGGCGCCGCTCAGCGACATGCCGGCAACAGCAGAGAACGGCGCGAGATCGGCGGTGGTCAGGGTCGCCGTGCCGACAAGCGCCCTGTCATTGCCGCCATATTGCAAGCTGCTGTTGAGCGTGGCGGCGGCCGCGACGAGCGACAGCTTGTCGATCGAGAGCACGCCGGCGGCGCTGTCGCGCAGCTGCAGCGCGAAGGTGGCCTGGTCGCCGAGCAGCGCGGCGAGATCGGGCGGCAGCAGCTTCGCGGCCGCCACCCTGCCCTCTGCGCCGAGCCGATACTCCTCGGCCTCGGCGATGGTGAGATCGGCATCGATGCGTGCCAAGTCGCCCGCCGAGGCGGCAAGCACGCCACGCCAATCGGCGAGCGGTCCGTCGCCTTTGAGCGACAGGGCGAGCGGTTGGCGGTCGTCGCGCGCCAGCAGGCGATCGAGCAGCACGCCGCTCGGCTCGGCGATGTCGAGCGCGAGCTGGAGACGGGCGGGCTCGCCACTGAGGGCGAGCGACAGATCGGCCTGGCCGGCCTCGCCATCGATACGGCGAATTGCGACGCGCGCGCTGGCATCGCCGCCGGCAAGCGAGGAGATTCCTGATACCGCGAAGTCGACCGGCTCGCCGAGCACCGGCGCGCCGACGCGGATCGCGCCGATCTTGAGATCGTCGAGCGCGACGGCAACAGGCAGATGCAGCATGTCGAGCAGTTTCATCGGCTGGGCCGGTGTCGATGCGGGTTTCGCCGTTGGCGGCCGCGTCAGGGCGATCTCGTCGACGCTCAGCCGGGTGATCTCGACACGGCGATGCAGCAGCGCGCCCGGCGCCATGGCGAAGGCGAGGTTGCGCACGGTGAGGAACTCGCCGTCCGCATCGGCGAGATGCAGCGCGTCGAGCTGCATATCGAAGGGAACCGTTCCTTCGATGCGGCCGATCTCGGCACTCCTGCCGTCACCGGACAGGGAGGCGGCGAGCTGGGCGGCAAGCCAGGCCTTGGCCGGGCGCGTCTGCGCGACGGCAAAGGCGATGCCAACGAGGAGGACGATGCCGAGCACGATCCCGGCGAGGATTTTGCCGATGCGCCCCAGTGTTCCCATGTTCAGAGCGTTGCCATGCTCAGAACGCCTGGCCGAGGCTGACATAGATCTGGAAGAGCGCATCGCCCTGGCGGCGGCTCAGCGGCGTCGCGACGTCGAAGCGCACCGGCCCGACCGGCGTGTAGTAGCGGACGCCGATGCCAGTGTCATAAAGCAGCCGGCTGGCGAGCTTGGGATAGCTCTGATCATAGACATTGCCGGCTTCGAGGAAGGGCACGATGCCGATCGCCTCGGTGATCTTGACGCGAAGCTCGGTGCCGAACTCGAGCAGGGAGCGGCCGCCGAAGGGCTTGTGATCGCCGTTGATCGGCCCGGCGAGCTGATAGCCGTAGCCGCGCAGCGAGCCGCCGCCCCCGGCGTAGAGGCGCTTGTCGGCCGGCAGGTCGTCGCGCGATTCGCCGACGATCGAGCCGAGCGCGCCGAAACCCGCAAGGGTGAAGCGGTCGCCGCTGCCGAGCTTCCGATAGGCGCTGCCGGAAAGGCGCGACGACGCGAAGGTCAGGCTGCGGCCGGACACGCTGGTATAGGGCGTCACCGTCGCCGAAGCGCGCGTGCCGGTCGTCGGGTTGAGCAAATCGTCGGTGCTGTCGCGGCGCAGGAAGATCGGCACGCCGGCGAGCGAATAGGTCTGAGTGATGTGGCGCGCTTCCTCGGTCACGTTGGCGTGCTCGAATTGCAGCCCGGCGCCGCCGATGACGAGCGGCCAGAGCCGGCTCTCCAGCCCGGAGAACAGACGCTCGCGGCGGCTAGAATAAGCGATCGGCGTGTCATCCGCGAGCTCCGCGGTGCCGAGGAGATCGGTGTCCTTGCGCAGAAAATCCGGCTGGCGGTAATTGGCGACGAGACCGAGACGGCTCTGCGCGAAATCGGCGCTCAGGCGGAGCTTCTCCGCGTTGCCGAAAAGGTTGCGATGCTCCCAGAACGTATTGGCGCCGAAGCCTTGGCTGGTGTTGTAGGCGATGCCGGCGCCGATCGAGCGCGGCTGGCGCTCGGTGAGGTAGATCGTCATCGGCACCTCGGCGCCATCGGCGGCCTCCTTGCCGTTGACGATGCGCACCGTATTGAAGAGGCCGCTCTCGACGAGCGCCTTGCGCGTCTTCTCGACGTCACGCGAATCGAAGGCGGCGCCGCGCCGCCAGGCGATGCGGTTCTCGACATAGCCGAGCCCGACGCTCTTCACCCCCTCGACCGAGACCGCGCCGAACTTCGCCGTCGGTCCGGGCTCGACAGTGTAGGTCACGCTCATCGTGCGCGTGCCGTGGTCTACGACGACGCGGCGATGGCTGACCTTGGCGAAGGGACGGCCGTGCTGGGCGAAGAGATCGACGATCTTCGGCTCGGCGGCAAGGACAGGCGCCGAGCTCGCCGGGCCGCCGAGCTCGAGCCCGAGTTCCTTGGTATCGGCCGTGTCGACGCCTGGCGGGGTGCCGCCATCCGGCGTCTGCAGCGTCACCGTCTCGAGCTGATAGAGCGGGCCAGGCGTGACCTTGACCGTGACCTTGACGGGCGATGCCGCCTCGTCGATGGCGTAGTCGATGGCAGCGGCGCGGTAGCCAGCCGCTTCGACCACCTGCTTCAGCCGCGGCATGTCGTCGTCGGCCCGGCGGCGCAAGGCGGCGATGCTCGCCGGCGGCCGGTCCTTCAGCTTGACGAGCTGCGAGGTGGCCTCGACGTCGTCCTTGACCTGATCATCCTCGATGCCGGTGATGTCGACTGCGTAAGGAACCTCTGCCCGCGCCACGCCGAGCGACAGCATGGCGGCGAGCAACCAGGGAAAAGATGCGCGGAAGCAAGGCATAGCACCGCAATGTTGCCTGTTACCTCTAACGTCGCCGACAGCGCTTTCCTTCCCGCGCCAAGCCGCGGGCGGAGCCGTTCGGCGACGCAGGACGCCCGGGGCCGAGGCGATCGGCTGGGCGACGGAGCGGCGAGCGCGGCACCATAACCGCCAGTCGCAGCCTCGGCCAGCCCGATCGGCGCAGGGGTGACGCCCGCGAGGCAAGCTTGTCGCTCGCCGGTGCAGGGGCTAGTTTCCTGCCATCCGATAGAGGGACTTATGCGATGGACATGAATGGCGAATACCAGATCGCGGCGCCGCGGCAGCGCGTCTGGGAGGCGCTCAACGACCCCGAGATTCTGCGCCAGTGCATCCCCGGCTGCGAGGACATCGTCAAGGTCTCGGATGTCGAGTGGACCGCCAAGGTCACCGCCAAGGTCGGCCCGGTGAAGGCGAAATTCGGCGGCAAGGTGACGCTGTCCGATCTCGACCCGCCGAACGGCTACACCATCACCGGCGAGGGCACGGGCGGCGCCGCCGGCTTCGCCAAAGGCGGCGCGGCGGTCAAGCTGGTCGAACAGGGCGACGGCACGCTGCTCACCTATACCGTCAAGGCGCAGGTCGGCGGCAAGCTGGCGCAGATCGGGTCCAGGCTGATCGACGGCGCCTCGCGCAAGATGGCGGAGGAATTCTTCGGCAATTTCGCCGCCAAGCTCGGCACCGTCGAGCCGGTCGCGGCGGCGGAGGCCGCCCCGACCGAAGCGTCGGCGAGCCCCGCCGCGATCATGCCCGAGCCGCCGCGGCCGCCGACCGCCGAGCGCGGCGGCGGGCTCTCGCCGCTCTTCTGGGTGGTCGGGCTGATCATCGTCGTCATCGTGATTCTGCTCGTCTTCACGCGCTGATTTCCGCGATTTTGCGGGTTCGGCTTGACCAACTCCGCAGCGCACGGGAAACTATGGTAAATCGGCCGCCCTCCATCACGTACGGGGCAATCGCGCACGCGCATGGGCGGATCGTCTAACACGACACTTTACCCAAGGGAGAGAACGACATGTCCACAGCCGTGAAGATGACGGTGAACGGCAAGGCCGCGTCCGGGACCGTGGAGGCCCGCACCTTGCTCGTCCAGTTCCTGCGCGAGACGCTCGGGCTCACCGGCACCCATGTCGGCTGCGACACCAGCCAATGCGGCGCCTGCGTCGTCGAGGTCGACGGCAAGTCGGTGAAAAGCTGCACCATGCTCGCTGTCCAGGCCGAGGGCGCCAAGGTGGTCACCATCGAGGGCCTCGCCAATGGCGAGCTGCACCCGATGCAGGCAGCGTTCCGCGAGCATCACGGGCTGCAATGCGGATTCTGCACGCCCGGCATGGTGATGAGCGCCATCGATCTCGTGAAGCACACCAGCGACCCGAGCGAGACCGAGATCCGCGAATGGCTCGAAGGCAATATCTGCCGCTGCACGGGCTATCATAACATCGTCAAGTCGATCAAAGCCGGCGCCGCCGCCATGCGGGGGGCTACCAAATGAGCGAAAATGGCATCGGCGCCTCCGTTCGCCGCAAGGAGGATTTCCGCTTCCTGACCGGTCAGGGCACCTACACGGACGACATCAACCGGCCGGGTCAGCTGCACTCCTATATCCTGCGCAGCCCGCACGCCCATGCGCGGATCAAGAGCCTCGACACCAAGGCCGCTGCCGCGGCCCCGGGCGTCGTCGCCGTCTTCACCGGCAAGGATCTCGCGGCCGACAATGTCGGCGGCATGCCCTGCGGCTGGCAGATCCATTCCAAGGACGGCTCGCCGATGATCGAGCCGCCGCACCCCGCCCTCGCGCTCGACACGGTGCGCCATGTCGGCGACCAGGTCGCCATCGTCATCGCATCAAGCAAGGCCGAGGCGCGCGACGCCGCCGAGCTGATATCAGTCGATTACGAGCTGCTGAAAGCCGTCGTCTCGACCGTCGAGGCGCTGAAGAAGGGCGCGCCGCAGCTGCACGCAACGGCGCCCGGCAATGTCTGCTACGACTGGCATATCGGCGACAAGGCGCAGGTCGATGCCGCCTTCGCCCAGGCCGCCAACGTCACCAAGCTCGACATCGTCAACAACCGACTAATCCCCAACGCGATGGAGCCGCGCGCCGCGATCGGCGATTTCGATCGCGCAACGGGCGAGTACACGCTCTATACGACGACGCAGAACCCGCACGTCATCCGCCTCTTGATGGGCGCCTTCGTGCTGCACATCCCGGAGCACAAATTGCGCGTCGTCGCTCCCGATGTCGGCGGCGGCTTCGGCTCGAAGATCTTCCACTATGCCGAGGAGGCGATCCTCACCTGGGCCGCCGGCAAGGTGAA
>DATAQP010000503.1:0-6989 GCA_036264595.1 Allostellaceae bacterium | reverse complement strand
GTCACCACCGAACAGGCCGGCCCAACGATGTTCCGTCTGCCGTGGAAGCAAGCGCTCCAACTCTTTCGGCACGAGAGAAGAATATGGGCGCACGCCGATCTAACCCCCTCTCCCTCCTGAGCCAGTCGAAGGGGCGGGAGAGGGAGAACCCTCCTTCTCGCGCCACGTCGGCCGCCGCGCCGCGGACGGCGTCAGCCTTCGCTGCCGCAGAAGCGCCGCGTGTCGGCGCAGTCCTGCGCGATGCCGTTATTCATCGCCCAGATCGCCGCCTGCGTGCGATTTTGCACGCGGATCTTCTTGAGGATGGCTTTGACATGCACCTTGACGGTGCCGTCGGAAATGTCGAGCTCCTGGGCGATCTGCTTGTTCTGGGCACCATTGATCAGGCAGCCGAGTATCTCCATCTCGCGACCCGAGAGACCGTTGACATGGCTGATCTGCCCACCATTGTTGCGCAAAGTTACCCGCCCGTTGGTGAGCATGTGGGCGAGATCGGTAGGAAACACCTTCTCGCCGAGCAGCACCAGGCGCAGCCATTGCGGCAAGGCGTCTGCCGACATGTTCTTCAGCAGGTAGCCGTCGATTCCGACGGCCAACCCCGCGGCCAGCCGGTCGAGCCGGATGGCGTCCGTCAGCACCACGATCCGGCCGCGCGAGGCGGCGGCACGGATCTGACCTATTCCTGAAGTCCAGGCCTGGCTGGAATCCGGCAGGTCGACGAGCACCAGCGACGGCTGCAAGGCCTGGACGAAGGGAAGCGCGTCCTTTACGGAGAACGCCTCATGGACGACCGCAAACGATGCGTCCGAAAGTATTCTCTGCAGCCCGGCGCAAAAGAGCCGGTTCGCATCGATCAAAAGTACTGTATCGCCGGTCATAAGGCCCCCGCCGCAACATCTAATCTTCAGCTTCAGCCAGGAAATACTATGACAATTTTTTTATTCGTCGTGACTCCCTTAATACGCACGAATACCAGTTATTGACCCATTCGACCTGGCTGATCTTGCTGTCTACACCTTATGTAAAACTTAAAAAATTCGGGCGGCACCGAGTCGCCGTCCTATCGCGCATTCACCCGTCGCAGCAGCGACCTCGTCATTCGACGGAGGACGTCCCTGCGGCGCACCAATTTCTGAAACGAGCGATCAAGTCAGCGAGATCAACGTCACCGTCGGCCTCGCTGTCCGGGCCGAAAATCGTCATGCCTCGGCCTATGCTACCGCCTCGTTTCGACGTCCCGACGCCGCCCTTTAGGGAAGCTTACGACGATGTTGGCGACATCGGCAGGCTCATCACCTTGATGATCTACTGCGCCGGCTATCCACGCGACCGTTGCCGCGCGGAGCCTGCCCGTGTCAGCACGACCGTCGTGCAGGGCGGATGGGTCCAACTGCGTGGATGGCTGGGTCAAGCCCGGCCATGACGTCCGAGGGAGCGGGCTCGACGTCAAAGGCAGTTGTCCTTCCCTCAAGGGCGGACGCTAAGAAGATATGTGCATGCCCTAGCACTTTCCCGGGGACGACGGATGAAACGACCGGTTCTGTCAACCCCCCTAACCGGCAAACCACTGATGCGGGCTCCGGCGCTTCGCCTCATACTGTGGCGCAATGCGCCAGCGTTTTCTTCCTCTGATCGTGCTGCTGCTCGCGCTGCTCGGCTGCGCCGCGGACGAGCGGCAGGCCGAGATCTGCCGCCAGATCGTCGGTGCGCTCGCCGAGGATGCGCGCGATCTCGCTGCGATGCCGGTCGAGCATGACGGCATGGTGCGCTTCGGCTTCGCCGGTGCCGTCGCATCCAATCACCACGCGATCACTTGCCGCTTCGCCGGCGGCGCCTTCAGCGCTGACCGGCTCGATCTCCTCTCGGTCGAGGAGGATGGCGTGGCTCTCTCCGAGATCCGCATGATCCTGCTGCGCCATCTCCTCGGCCTGCCGACGCCGCATGTGCTGCTGGCGCCGCCCGAGGCCAGCCTGCCGCTGGCGACCCATGCCGCCTATCTCGTGCAACTCCTCATCAACGGCGTCGCGCTCGGCGCCATCTTCGCGCTCGTCGCGGTCGGCTATTCCCTGGTCTACGGCATCACCGGCACCATCCAGTTCGCCTATGGCGAGCTCTTCATGATCGGCGCCTTCGCCTTCATCACCTGGTTCTTCCTCTTCATCGTGCTCGGCGTCAGCAGCTTCTTCTGGGCGCTCGCTTTGTGCCTTCCCTTCGCCGCCGCGCTGACCGCGCTGAACGGCTGGGTGACGGCGCGGCTGATATATCGCCCACTGCTCAGCGCCGGGCGGCTCAACACGCTGATCGGCGCGATCGGCCTGTCGATGACCTTGCGCGAGATCGTCCGCCAGATGCAGGGCACGCGCTACAAATGGATACCGGCGCTGCATCACGGCAGCTTCGTCGTCTTCGCCGGCGGCGGCTTCGACGTCTATCTCGCCGAGAGCCAGATCGCCATCCTCGTTCTCGCCGTGCTGGTCACGGCGCTGCTCGGCTATCTCATGATGCATACCGGCTGGGGCCGCGCGCATCGCGCCTGCGCCGACGATCCCGGGATGGCGGGGCTGCTCGGCGTCGACATCTGGGGCACGCTCAACCGCAGCTTCACGATCGGCGCCGTGCTCGCCGCGCTTGCCGGTACGGCGTTCACGCTGCAATACGGCGAGGCCGATTTCTTTATGGGCTACCTCCTCGGCTTCAAGGCGCTCACCGCGGCGCTGCTCGGCGGCTTCGGCACAGTGACCGGCGCCCTCGTCGGCGGCCTCCTCCTCGGCCTTTTCGAGTCGCTCTTCGCCGGCTATTTCAGCAGCGCCTACAAGGACGTCGCCGTCTTCGGCGTGCTCGCTCTCGTGCTCATCTTCCGTCCCAACGGCTTGCTTGGCCGCGCCGCCGTCAGCACCAACGCCTTCCCCGAGGCGAGCTTCGCCAAGCGCGAGCGCTGAGCGCCGCCCGCGATTCCACCTTGCGTCAGCAAGGCGCCGGTATTGTCATTCGTCCTTCGCTTGGAGCAGCGGAGCGTGGAGAGATGCGGCCATGCGATTGATACTGAGCAATGCCGAGGCGCGCGCCATCGTCGGCGCGATGGGGCGATCGCCGCTTCCGACGGCGAGGAGCGGATAAGCGCGGCGGACCGCACCAGCCTGCTCGCCGCCTATCACAGCGTCGTCGCGCTGCGGCAGCGCTATGCCGTGCCGCCGCTCAACGCCCCTCCGGCCGCCCCTTGATGAAATCGATGAAGGCGCGCAGCGGCGCCGGCATGTGGCGGCCGCCGGCGTAATAGAGGAACGGGCCCGAGAAGCTCTGCCACCAATCCTCGAGCACCGGCGCGAGCGCGCCGCTCGCCAGCGCCGCGGCGAGATATTCCTCGAAGCTGAAGATGATGCCGAGCCCGGCGATAGCGGCGCTCAATTCGAGATCGATGCTGGTCGCCACCAGCCGGGCGCTCGGGTTGACCCGCACGATCTCGCCGTCGCGCGCGAATTCCCAGGGCGAGGTGACGCCGCTGGCGAAGCGATGGCGGATGCAGGCATGGGTGAGGAGGTCGCGAGGATGGGCCGGCCGGCCACGCGCCGCGAGATAGGACGGCGCCGCCGCGGCGACGAAGCGCTGCACGCGCGGCCCGAGCGGCACCGCGATCATGTCCTGCGCCAGCCGCTCGTCATAGCGCACCCCGGCATCGAACCCCGCCGCCAGCACGTCGATGAAGCTGTCGTCGCTGACGATCTCGAGGGTGATGCCGGGATGCGCCGCGAGGAAGCCGGCGACGATCGGCGGCAAGATGTGCCGCGCCACGATCGACGGCACGTTGAGGCGCAGCGTGCCGGTCGGGCTGTCGCGGAAGCGGTTGACCACGTCGAGCGCCGCCGCCACCTCGCCGAGCGCCGGCACCAGCCGCTCGAGCAGCCTTGTGCCCGCCTCGGTCGGCGTGACGCTGCGCGTTGTGCGGGTGAGGAGACGGACGCCGAGCCGCGCCTCGAGCCGGCGCACCGCCTCGCTCAGCGTCGAGGCCGAGACGCCGCGCAGGATCGCCGCGCCGCGGAAGCTGCGCTGGCGCGCCACCGCCGCGAAGGCGTCGAGATCGGCAAGGTCCAGCTCGGCCATTGTGCGCTATTCCGTACAGATCGTACCGTTGATGACGGATTATCGCACGGAGCGCCAGTCCCCATTAATACCGCAGCGGCGATCGTCGCCCGCTAAATGGAGGATCCGGCATGCAGCAGCGTCGTCTCGGGACCAGCGGTCCCTCGGTTTCCGCAATCGGCCTCGGCTGCATGGGCATGTCGGGCATGTACGGTCCGGCCGACCGCAAGGAGAGCATCGCCACCATCCACGCCGCCCTCGATGCCGGCATCACCTTGCTCGACACCGGCGATTTCTACGGCATGGGCCATAACGAGATGCTGATCGGCGAGGCGCTCAAGGGGGTGCCGCGCGACCGCTTCCTGGTCAGCGTAAAGTTCGGCGCGCTGCGCGATGCCAAGGGCGGCTGGCTCGGCTACGACGCCCGCCCGGCGGCGGTGAAGACTTTCCTCGCCTATTCGCTGCAGCGCCTCGGCCTCGACCATATCGACATCTACCGGCCGGCGCGCCTCGACCCACAAGTGCCGATCGAGGACACTGTGGGCGCCATCGCCGACATGGTGAAGGCGGGTTATGTCCGCCACATCGGCCTCTCGGAAATCGGCGCCGAGACGATCCGCCGCGCCGCCGCCGTGCATCCGATCAGCGACCTGCAGATCGAGTATTCGCTGATCTCGCGCGGCATCGAGGATGAGATATTGCCCACCCTCCGTGCGCGCGGCATCGGCCTCACCGCCTATGGCGTGTTGTCGCGCGGGCTGATCAGCGGCCACTGGCGCAAGGACGCGATCGGCGCCGGCGATTTCCGCGCCATCAGCCCGCGCTTCCAGGGCGAGAATATCGATCGCAACCTCGCTCTGGTCGAAGCCTTGCGTCGGGTCGCGGAGGAGCGCAAGGCCAGCGTCGCCCAGGTGGCGATCGCTTGGGTCGCGGCGCAAGGCCAGGATATCGTGCCGCTCGTCGGCGCCCGCCGCCGCGACAGGCTGGCGGAAGCGCTCGGCGCGCTCGACCTCGCCCTGAGCGCCGCCGACCTCGCCGCCATCGAGCGCGCGGTGCCCAAGGACGCTGCGGCTGGCGCCCGCTATCCCGACGCGGCGATGGCTGATCTCGACAGCGAGAAGCGATAGAACGATTGTAGCAAATTTGCGGTATCGTCAGCAGCCGCATCCGCTGAGGAGAGTCGACCATGAAGATCAGCGCGCGCAACCGGCTCGAGGGTAAGATCGTGGAGGTCCGCAAGGGCCAGACGACGGCGCATGTGCGCATCGACGTCAACGGCGCCATCGTCACCGCCTCGATCACCAACGAGGCGGTCGACGATCTCGGCCTCAAGGTGGGCCAGTCCGCCTATGCCGTGGTGAAAGCCTCCGACGTCATGGTCGCGATCGACGATTAGGGACCGCGTGATGGTCCGCAAGAATGAGCTGCGCGCCGGCGAGACGGCGATCGAGGCGCCACCGCCGAACGATGCCGGGCTGGTCTTCATCGGCCGCATCCACACGCCATGGCAGGATCGCCTGATCTGTCCGCGCCAGGGTCGGCAGGACGGCCCGCTCTGCTGCATCGAGGTTTTCGAGCCGTGGGTCGCGGCGCTCGACGGCATCACCGAGTACCAGCATCTCGAGGTGCTCTACTGGCTGCATCTCTCGCGCCGCGACGTCGTCCGCCAGAGCCCGCGCAATGACGGCATCACGCGCGGCGCCTTCAGCCTGCGCACACCGGTGCGGCCGAACCCGATCGGCACGCAGCTCGTGGCGCTGGACCATGTCGAAGGCGCGAACGTCTTCGTGCGCGGCCTCGACTGCCTCGACGGCACGCCGCTGATCGACCTCAAGCCGGATCGCTGCGCCTTCACCCCGCTGGCGCCGCGCCAGGCGGGCGACGATCAGGTGGGCGACGGCTAGGCAGGGTTGACCTTGCGCGTCAGACGATGGTGGGCACCACGCCGCCATCGACGCGCAGCGCCGCACCGGTGGTCGCGCTCGCCGCCGGGGTGCAGACATAGGCGACCATCGCGGCGACCTCCTCGCTGCTGGCGAGGCGGCCGAGCAGCGAGCTCGGGCGGTGCTCCTTGACGAAGGCGCGCCCAGCGGCATCGATGGCGGCGGCGTCGAGATCGCCGCTGCCAGCGGCCATCTGCTTCAGGAATTCGCCGACGCCCTCCGACAGCGTCGGGCCCGGCAGCACGCTGTTGACGGTGACGCCGCTGCCACCGACCGTCTCGGCGAGCCCGCGCGCGACGGCGAGCTGCGCCGTCTTGGTCATGCCGTAATGCACCATCTCGACCGGGATCTGCAGCGCCGATTCCGACGAGATGAAGACGACCCGGCCCCAGCCGCGCGCCACCATGCCGGGCACAAGCGCGCGCGCCAGCCGCACGCCGGACAGCACGTTGACCTCGAAGAAGCGGCGCCAGTCGTCGTCCGGAATGTCAAAGAATGGCTTCGGCTCGTAGATGCCGGCATTGTTGACCAGGATATCGACGTCCGGCAGCGCCTTCAGTACCGCTTCGGCTCCCGCCGCGCTGCCGACATCGCCGGCGGCGGCAATGAAACGCCCGCCTTTCACCTCGTCTTTGAGTCGCGTGATCGCCTGCGCGACCCGCTCCGCGCCGCGCCCGTTGACCGCGACGGCGGCGCCGAGCAGCGCGAGCTCGCGGGCGATGGCGAGGCCGATGCCGGCGGTCGATCCCGTGACCAGGGCGTTACGGCCGGTGAGATTGAGCTCCATGATGGTGCCTCATGAGTGTGGTGGGAGGGGCTGGCATGAGCTGGCAGCCATCACATGGGGCAGGAGCTGTCGCGCGCCAAGACGCCGCCGCGTGCGTGGCGCACATGGCATTCCGTTCCTCGGCGATGATCACGATCGCGTGCGGCGCCGAACTCACCGTTGGGCCAGCGGCGGGAACTCCG
>DATAQP010000138.1:0-6697 GCA_036264595.1 Allostellaceae bacterium | reverse complement strand
GCCCTGCGGCCAGAAGGCGGTCGCCGCTCCCGGCGCAGCCGCGAGGCCCCGCGTAGTTCCATCTTCCATCGTGTCCTCCCGATTGCGTTGTCGATTCTAGGTCGAATCTCGTTTTCAGCTCCGTCGCACCGCTCGCCAGCCGATATCGCGTCGGCAGAAGCCCTCGGGCCAGTCGATGCGGTCGACCGCTTCATAGGCTCTATGCTGAGCCTCGGCGGCATTGGCGCCGAGCGCGGTGACGCCGAGGACGCGGCCGCCGTCGGCGAGGATCTTGCCGCTCTCTTCGCGCGTCCCGGCGTGGAAAATCTTGAGGTCGTCGCGCGCACCGGCTTCCGCAAGGCCGCGAATTTCAGTGCCTTTGAGCGGCTCGCCAGGATAGCCTTTTGCGGCGAGGACGACGCAGAGCGCGGTCTCGTCGCGCCAGCGCAGGTCGAAATCCTTGAGCACACCGTCACGTGCCGCGATGAGCGCCGGCAGCAGATCGCTCTTCAGCCGCATCATCAGCACCTGGCATTCCGGATCGCCGAAGCGCGTATTGTACTCGATGAGCTGCGGCCCGTCCGCCGTCAGCATCAGCCCGGCGAAGAGCACGCCCTTGAACGGTCGTCCCTCAGCCGCCATTCCGGCGACGGTCGGCGCGATGATGCGCGCCATGATCTCGGCTTCGAGCGCGGCGGTGAGGCAGTGCGCCGGCGAGTAGGCGCCCATGCCGCCTGTATTGGGGCCGGTATCGCCGTCGCCCACCGCCTTGTGGTCCTGCGCGCCGGCGAGCGGCAGCGCGTGGACGCCGTCGACCAGTGCGAAGAAGCTTGCCTCCTCGCCGGCGAGGAACGCCTCGACGACGAGCTCGGCGCCGGCGCTGCCGAATCGGCCGCCGAGCATTGCCGCGTCGACCGCCGCCTGTGCCTCGACAACGCTGTGCGCAATGGTCACGCCCTTGCCGGCGGCCAGCCCGTCCGCCTTGACGACGATCGGCATTGCTTGCACTGCGATATAGGCCTTGGCGGCTGCCGCATCGGTGAAGCGGCGATAGGCGGCGGTCGGGATGGCGTGGCGGGCACAGAAATCCTTGGTGAAGCCTTTCGAGCCTTCGAGCGCGGCGGCGGCTTGGCTCGGTCCGAAGGCGGCGATGCCAGCTTCCTCGAGTCGGTCGACCAGCCCGGCAACCAGCGGCTGCTCGGGGCCGACGACAACGAAATCGATGCGCTCATCTCGGCAGAAGACGACCAGCCCGTCGAGATCCATCGCCGCGATCGGCACGCATTCGGCCTCGGCGGCGATCCCCGCGTTGCCCGGCGCGCAATAGAGCTTGTCGCAGAGCGGCGAGGCGGCAATCGCCCAGCACAACGCATGCTCGCGCCCGCCCGAGCCGACGACGAGAACCCGCATGCCGATACCTCCGTTACTGCAAATCCGCCTCGCCAGCCCCTCTCCCCTTGCTCCCGGCGTGGCTTCGCCACGCCTGCCGCGACAGCGGGGACCTTTGGTCCCCGCGAGAGCGGGAGAGGGAGGGACCCATCGCGCTAGCGATGGGAGGGTGAGGGGTCTCTATCCGCTAAGCCTATCCATTGCGATGCACCGCTACCCTCACCCTGCCCTCTCCCGGAGGGAGAGGGTTATGCGGGGATTGTCGCGGCAACACGCCGACTCTTGTATCATAGCGCCGCATGACTGAAATCCCTTCTGTCGCCCAAACCGCGCCCGGGGCCGCGCCCCGCGCCAATCTCCCGGAATACACTGTCAGCGAGCTGTCGAGCGCGCTGAAGCGGCGCATCGAGGAGAGCTTCTCCTATGTCCGCGTGCGCGGCGAGATTTCCGGGTTCAAGCGCCACTCCTCCGGCCATTGCTATCTCGCCCTCAAGGATGAGGATGCGGTGCTCGACGCGGTGTGCTGGCGCGGCACCGCCTTGCGTCTCACGGTGAAACCCGAGGACGGCATGGAGGTCGTCTGCACCGGGCGCTTGACGACCTTCCCCGGCCGCTCGAAATACCAGCTCGTCCTCGAGACGATGGAGCTAGCCGGGGTCGGGGCGCTGCTTAAGCTGCTCGATGACCGCAAACTTCGTCTCGCCGCCGAAGGACTCTTCGCCGAGGAGCGCAAGCGCAAGCTGCCCTTCCTGCCCGCGGTGATCGGCGTCGTCACCTCGCCAACCGGCGCCGTCATCCGCGACATCCTCCATCGCCTCGCCGACCGCTTTCCGCGCCACGTGCTGATCTGGCCGGTCGCGGTACAGGGCGACGGCGCGGCGGCGCAGATCGCTGCGGCGATCGCCGGGTTCAACGCCATCGCGCCTCCTGATTCCGAAGGCGGCGGGCCAGTTCCGCGCCCCGATCTTCTCATCGTGGCGCGCGGCGGCGGCAGCCTCGAGGACCTCATGCCGTTCAACGAGGAGATCGTCGTGCGCGCCGTCGCAGCCTCGACGATCCCACTGATCTCCGCGGTCGGCCACGAGACCGACACCACGCTTATCGATCTCGCCAGCGACCGTCGCGCGCCGACGCCAAGCGCCGCCGCCGAGATGGCGGTGCCGGTGCGTCTCGATCTCAGGGCCGAGCTGGCGGCGAAAGCGGGGCGGCTAAGCGGCGGCCTCGCGCGGCTCTTCGCCGACCGGCGCGTGCGACTCGAAGGGCTGGCGCGCGGCCTACCGGATCCGCTTGCCCTCATAGGCGCCAAGGCGCAGCTGCTCGACGACCGCAGCGAGCGGCTCGGCTTCGCGCTCAGATCGCGGCTGCGCCTGTGGCGCGGCGAGATCGCGACGCTGGCGGCACGGCTGCGTCATCCGCGCCAGCAGATCGACGAAAAGAACCGCGTCCTCGCCGAATCGGCGCAACGTGCACGCCGCGCCTTCGAGCATTTCCTCGCTCTCGAGCGGCGCCGCATCGCCGGTCTCGCGGAACGGCTGCGCGGAGATCTGCTGCGCATCGAGCTCGAGCGCGCGCGGCGTCGCCTGGCCGACCATGTCCCCCGCCTCGACGGTGCCGTCGAGCGCCTGCTGCGCCAGCGCCGCGAGCGGCTCGACAATCTCGGTGGCCGGCTCGACAGCCTGTCGCCGCTCGACGTGCTGCGGCGCGGCTATGCCGTTGTGCGTGATGCCAAGCGCGAGGTGATCACCAGCGCTGCGGCCATCGGCGACGATGAGGCGCTGATCATTGGCTTCCATGACGGCGAGGTTCTTGCGGTCAGCGGTGCCCGTCGCCGCCCAGCCAAGCGGCCGCCTGACAGGCCGCAACAACCAAAGCTGCTGTGAGCAAAGTTGTCGCCTTGGATTGGCACCGAGACGCGCTCTGCGAGCGCTACTCAGGATGAGGTGCATCTGAAAATGCCATCAACAATCGGCCTCATCCCGAGGAGTGCCGTCAGGCGCGTCTCGAAGGACGCAAGGCAGTGGTGCCAGCGAGCTTTTCTCCTGCTGGCTCTCTGCCTGACGCCGAGCCTTGCCCATGCGCTCGACCTCGCCGGCAAATTCGTCCAGGGCGGACTCGTGCTCGCCACGACGGCGCCCGGCGCCACGGTGACGCTCGATGGTCGCGCGGTACCGGTGGCGCCCGACGGCCATTTCGTCTTCGGCTTTGGCCGCGACGCGACGGCAGCCGTACTCATCGTCACGCTGCCCGATGGCGAGCGCGACGAGCGCCACCTGACGATCGAGAAGCGCGAATACGACATCCAGCACGTTGACGGCGTGCCGCAGAACACGGTGACGCCCGACCCGGCGGAGCTCGCGCGCATCAAGCGCGAGGCGGCGGAAATTCGCGCGCTGCGCGATATCGCCGGCACGGGCCGCGATTTCGTGACGCCGATGATCTGGCCGGCGCACGGGCCGATCAGCGGCGTCTATGGCAGCCAGCGCATCCTCAACGGCGAGCCGCGCGCGCCGCATATGGGCGTCGACATCGCCGCGCCGGCGGGCTCGCCGATCGCCGCCGCCGCCGGCGGCGTAGTGCGCTTCGCCGCTGAGCTCTTCCTCACCGGCAATACCATCCTGATCGATCACGGCTATGGGCTCGAGACGAGCTACGCGCATCTCTCCCGCATCGACGTCAAGCCGGGACAGCACCTGCGTCAGGGCGAGCAGATCGGATTGGTCGGCGCGACCGGCCGGGTCACCGGTCCGCATCTCCATTGGGGGATGGAATGGTTCGAGGTGCGCCTCGACCCGCAGCTCGTCGTCGGACCGATGCCGGCGCCGTAACGATCATCAAGAATGCGTGATCGATCGCCGCCATCGCCGCGCGGCGATGTGTCGCAACGAGGCTTGCGTAAGCGCGCAAACAAGCCGATTCCAGCACGCGAGCGTCACCATTAGCGGCGTTTTCGCGCCGTTTCGTCGCCTGACACGCCGTTTGCTTGCTGCAAAATCTGTGGAATCATGCGTCGCTGATTTCAGGAATTTAGGGGGTATGCGGAAGCGGTTCCGCTTGCCGAGCACCGATGTGGTCACCGGTCAGGCGGTTTTGTTCGTCTCGCGACGGGGGTAGCGAGCAGCTCTGAGGAGACTGGGAATGGCTACCCTCAACGTGAATGGAAAAACCTACCAAGCCGATGTCGATCCGCGAACCCCGCTGCTCTGGGTGCTGCGCGACACGATCGGCCTGACCGGCACCAAATACGGCTGCGGCATCGCTCAATGCGGCGCCTGCACCGTCCATGTCGGCGGCGTAGCGACGCGCTCCTGCTCGCTTCCCGTCAGCGCCGTCGCCGGCAAGCCGATCACCACGATCGAGGGCCTCGCCCCGGAGGGCACGCTGCACAGGGTGCAGCAGGCCTGGCTCGATCACGACGTGCCGCAATGCGGCTACTGCCAGAGCGGCATGATCATGGCTGCGGCGGCCTTGCTCAAGGACAATCCGAAGCCGACCGATGAGGACATCGACGGCGCGATCACCAATATCTGCCGCTGAGGCACCTATCAGCAGGTGCGCGCCGCGATCCACGCCGCCGCCGACGCCTGAGCGAGGATGCAGCCATGAGCAACGCCATGCTGAACAACACGAGCAAGATCGCCCACAAGATTGATCGCCGCGCCTTCCTGGTCGGCGCCGCCGCGGCCGGCGGTGGCCTCTCGCTCGGCCTGCGCATTCCGTTCGGACTCGAGCCAGCCGCTGCGGCCGATGTCGCGCCGGAGGTGAATGCCTGGGTCGTGATCAAGCCCGACGACACCGTCGTCATCCGCATCGCCCGTTCCGAGATGGGGCAGGGCACGCTCACCGGTCTCGCCCAGCTCGTCGCCGAGGAGCTCGAATGCGACTGGTCGAAGGTGACGACCGAATATCCGACGCCCGGCCAGAACGTCGCGCGCAACCGCGTATGGCGCAATTTCTCCACCGGCGGCAGCCGTGGCATCCGCGAGTCGAACGAGTATGTCCGCCAAGGCGGCGCCGCCGCCCGCATCATGCTGATCCAGGCCGCTGCCGATGAGTGGAAGGTGCCGGCGGCGGAATGCAGTGCGGCAAACAGTGTGATCACCCATACGCCCTCGGGCCGCACGGTGAGTTTCGGCCAGGTTGCCGCGGCTGCGGCGAAGATCGAGCCGCCCAAGGACATCAAGCTCAAGGACGTCAAGGACTGGAAGATCGCCGGCAAGGGCGTGAAGCGGCTCGACACGCGCGACAAGCTGATCGGCAAGCAGATCTATGGCATCGACATCAAGCTGCCCGGCCTGCTCATCGCGGCGATCCGCGACTGTCCCGTCAATGGCGGCAAGGTGACGAGCTTCGATGCCGCAAAGATCAAGGAGATGCGCGGCGTGAAGCAAGTCGTCGCGGTCGGCGACAGCGCGGTCGCCGTCGTCGCCGATAATTTCTGGAACGCCAAGACGGCACTCGCCGCTTTGCCCATCGTCTGGGACATGGGCGAGCATGCCAAGGTCTCGAGCGCGACGATCGCCGACATGCTGAAGGAAGGGCTCGACGCCGAGCAGGCCTATATCGGCAACAAGGCGGGCGACGCCAAGGCGGCGATTGCCGGCGCGGTGCGCAAGGTCGAGGCGGTCTACAGCTATCCGTACCAGAACCACGCCACGATGGAGCCGATGAACATGACGGCGCTCTACACGGGCGACCGTTGCGAGGTGTGGGGGCCGACGCAGAGCGGCGAGGCCGCGCTCGCGGCGACGGCCAAGAGTCCGGCCTGCCGGTCGCCAAGTGCGACGTGCACAAGGTGATCTGCGGCGGCGGCTTCGGCCGGCGCGGCCGGACCGACTACGTCCGCCAGGCGGTGGCCATCGCCAAGCAGATGCCTGGCACGCCGGTCAAGCTGATCTGGTCGCGCGAAGAGGACATGACGCACTGCCAGTATCACCCGGTCACGCAGGCGAAGCTCACCGCCGGCATCGACAAGGATGGCAACGTCACGGGCTTCCACATGCGCATCTCCGGCCAGTCGATCTCGGCGTCGGTGGCGCCGGACCGGCTCGGTCCGGACGGGTCGGACCCGGTCGTGTTCCAGGGCCTGTCGCCGAACTCGCCCGAAGGCAATTTCGGCTACCAGTTCCCGAACCTGCTGATCGACCACGCCATGCGCAACACCCACGTCCAGGCCGGCTTCTGGCGCGGCGTGAACGTGAACCACAACGCCATCTACTCGGAGTGCTTCATCGACGAGGTGGCGGACGCGCTCGGCCAGGACAAGCTGGCGTTCCGGCTCAAGTTCCTCAAGCCCAAGCACGCCGCCGTTCTGAAGGCCGCCGCCGACAAG
>DATAQP010000133.1:0-11305 GCA_036264595.1 Allostellaceae bacterium | reverse complement strand
CGATGCCGGACTTGCCGATGCGGAAATCGGGAAGCTCAAGCAACGGATCGCCGGTGAGCTCCTTCTCGGCGACCGGCGCGACATAGCCGATGACATGCGCCGCGGTGTCGCCGAAGGGATAATGCCGCGTCATTCCCTGCTCGATGGTGACGCCCGGCAGTTCGGGCACGTTGACCTCGATGCGCGCCACCTCGTCCCAGGTCAGATTGGCGCGCGCGACGATCGGCACGAAGGAATGCTTGCGGCGGATGTCGCGCAGGACGCGCCGGCGGTCGCTCTCGCTCAGGCTGACCAGCTTGTGAATGGCATCGAGGGTCGCCTCGATGTCGCCGGCCTGCTCGGCGACCAGCACGACACGATAGTTTTGGCTGTTGGTCGCCAGCGGCACGCCGAAACGATCGAGGATGCGGCCTCGCGGCGGGGCGATCAGCGACAGATTGATGCGATTCTCATCCGCCAGCACGGCGAATTTTCCCGCCTGCATGATCTGCAGGTAGTAGAGCCGCGTGGCAAGCGTACCGAGCAGAGCGAGCTGACCGCCGGCGAGCAGCAATGCGCGGCGGGTGAATACCTTGGAGCGGCTATTCTCTCGCTGCATCCTTGACACTCTCGGCGCTCAGAGCGACGGCAGCAAGCTGCGCTGTACCCGCACCAGCAGGTAGGCGATCGCGGGAAAGCAGGCGACGGTCAGAACCCATTGCAGCGTGGCCGCTCGCATATCGAGCACGACGCCCGAGAGTAGGCTGCCGAGCAGCCAGAGGAAGGCGATGGTGCCGGCGGCCAGCAGGGTGAAGCCGCCCCACACGAAGGGGAAGAGCCGATCGACGAAGAAACGGCGCTGCGGCATGACGACGAGGCGCGTGAGCAGGAAGACGAGAGCAGCGACGCCGAGCGGCGCACCGCTGAGCAGGTCGAGCACCACGCCGCACAGGAAGATGGCCACCGGAGGCACCAGGTCCGGCCGGTAGATCGTCCAGTAGTAAAGTCCCGCCAGCGCGAGGAGCGGCGCCACCGCGGCATAATCGGGAAAGCGCAGCGGCAGGACCGACAGCAAGGCGAAAACCAGGATCGTGACGGTCGGGAGGAATCGCGCGACGGACCATTCGCGGCGCCGCGTCACTATCGCGCGCATGCACCGGTCCTATTCGGCTGGCGTGCCGGCAAATCTCATGGCGCCGGCTCGCGAGCGGCGCCACGCGATTTGACGACGCGCGGCATGACCGGTTGCGGCAGGACGCCGCTCAGCCCGTAATTGACGATACGCAGATAGTCGAGCCGCGACAGCTCGGCGTAGGGCTCGACGCGCAACACGCCGTCATCGATCGAGGCGACAATGCCGATCGGCAGGCCGGGGGGAAAGACGCCGCCATCACCCGAGCTGACGATTCGGTCGCCGATCTTCACGCTGCTCTGCTCCGGCAGGTACAGCAGTTGCGGCCTGTCCGAATTGTCGCCGGCCAGCACGGCGCGCTCGCGCGAGCCGTCGAAGGCGACCGGCACATGCGAGTTGCGATCGGTGAGCAGCAGGACGCGCGCGGCACGGTCGCCGACCTCGGTGATGCGGCCGGCCAGCCCGGCGCCGGTCATCGCCGCCTGACCGCGCGCCAGCCCGTCGCGGCTGCCGGCGTCGACGAGGACGCTGCGCACGAAGGAGCCGCCGGAATTGGCGATGACGCGCGTCGAGACAAAGGAAACGGTGGGATCGGGTGCCAGGTTGAGGAGCTCACGCAGCCTTGCGTTCTCGACCGTCAGGCTTTGCGCCACGTTCTGCCACTGCATCAGCCGGGCATTGTCCTGCCGCAGCTGATCGTTCTCGGAATAGAGCGCGATGGCGCCCTGCACGCGATCGACCAGCCGGTCGACTGCCGCGACCGGCTGCGAGACGACGGCCAAGGCGGGCGAGGCGATATCGGCGAAGACGACGCGGATGCGTTCGAAGAGAAGGGCGTCGGCCTTGCCAAGGACAACCATGACGACCGAGGCGAATACCAGGACCGGCAGCGCAAAGCGCTGACTGATCGCCTTGACGGGCACCGCTAGCCGCATCACCGCCCCCGCCGGTTATTCCTGGCCGACCTTATCCAGCCGCCCCAACCGGTCATCCTGACTGTCCTAGGATATCGTAGTGATTCCCGCACTCAAAGCATTCAATACATAAAACTCAGTACATATTGATCAACACGTTCTTCAGCGTCTTCATCTCCTCGAGTGCCCGGCCAGTGCCGAGCGCGACGCAGGAGAGCGGGTCGTCGGCGATCGACACCGGCAGCCCGGTCGCATGGCGCAGCACGATGTCGAGATTGCCGAGCAGCGCGCCACCACCCGTCAGCACAATGCCCTTGTCGACGATGTCGGCGGCGAGCTCGGGCGCCGTATGCTCGAGCGCCACCTTGACCGCCTCGATGATCGAGCCGACCGGCTCGGCTAGGCTTTCGGAGACCTGGCGCTCGCTGATGACGATCTCCTTGGGCACGCCGTTCATCAGGTCGCGGCCCTTGATCTCCATCATCCGCCCCTCGCCGTCCTCGGGCATGCAGGCGGAGCCGATCTCCTTCTTGATCCGCTCGGCCGAGGATTCGCCGACCAGCAGGTTATGATTGCGACGGATATAGGCTATGATCGCCTCGTCCATCTTGTCGCCGCCGACGCGCACTGAGCGCGAATAGACGATGCCGCCGAGGGAGAGCACTGCGACTTCGGTGGTACCGCCGCCGATATCGACGACCATCGAGCCGGTCGGCTCGGTCACCGGCAGGCCGGCACCGATCGCGGCGGCCATCGGCTCCTCGATGAGGAAGACGCGGCGGGCGCCGGCGCTTTCCGCCGATTCCTGGATGGCGCGTCTTTCCACCGCCGTGGAGCCGGAGGGCACGCAGACGATGATCTGCGGGCTGGCGAAGCTGCGTCGGTTATGCACCTTGCGGATGAAGTGCTTGATCATCTCCTCGGCGACTTCGAAATCGGCGATGACGCCGTCGCGCAAGGGACGAATCGCCTGGATGTTGCCGGGCGTCCGCCCGAGCATCATCTTCGCCTCGTCACCGACGGCAAGGACCTGCTTCTTTCCTCTGACGCTGGCGATGGCGACGACCGAAGGCTCGTTAAGAACGATCCCCCGTCCCTTCACGTAGACCAGCGTGTTTGCCGTACCGAGGTCGATCGCCATATCGGCGGAGAGTAAGCCCAGCATTCTTCCTATCATTGCTTGTTCGTTTCACGGGTTGTCTGCGCTTAGAGCGGATGCTGGGCCGGGCGATGTCGGAGCGGCGTCGCTTGCACGACGGCGCTCCGATCGTCAGGCGGACAGCGCTGCGGGTGCAGTCTTCGCCCTTTTGGTAAAAAGCTTGTTAAGAGCATGCAGATAGGCACGCGCCGAAGCGACCAGCGTGTCGGGATCGGCGCCCTGGCCGTTCACCGACTTGCCGTTCTCCTCGAGGCGCACCGTCACCTCGGCCTGAGCGTCGGTCCCCTCCGTCACCGCATGGACCTGATAGAGCTGCAGCCGCGCCGCGTGGGGAACCATCGCCTTGATCGCGTTGAACGTAGCATCGACCGGTCCATTACCCGAGGTCTTCACCTTGTGCACGGCACCGTCGATGTCGAGCTCGAGCTCGGCAGTCTGCGGCCCCTTCGAGCCGGCGACGACCTGCAGCGAGACGAACTTGACGCGCTCATGGGCTCGGCCGACCTCGTCGTCAACCAGCGCGATGATATCCTCGTCGAATATCTCCTTCTTGCGGTCGGCGAGGTCCTTGAAACGGCGGAAGGCGTCGTTGGCGGCGTTATCGCCGACCTCGAAGCCGAGCTCCTTCAGCTTCATGCGGAAGGCGTGGCGGCCGGAATGCTTGCCCATGACCAGGGTCGAGCGGTTGAGCCCGACTGATTCGGGAGTCATGATCTCGTAAGTGCCGGCATGTTTCAGCATGCCGTCCTGATGGATGCCGCTTTCATGGGCGAAGGCGTTGGCGCCGACCACCGCCTTGTTGGGCTGGACGACGAAGCCGGTGATTGTCGAGACCAGACGCGAGGCGCGGGTGATGTACTCGCTCTTGACGCCGGTGGCGTAGGGCATGACGTCCGAGCGCGTCTTCAGCGCCATGACGATCTCTTCCAGCGAGCAATTGCCGGCACGCTCGCCGAGCCCGTTGATGGTGCACTCGACCTGGCGCGCCCCGGCGCCGACCGCCGCCAGCGAGTTGGCGACGGCGAGGCCGAGATCGTTGTGGCAATGCACCGAGACGATCGCCTTGTCGATATTCGGCACGCGGTCGAACAGCATGCGGATGAGCGCGGCGAACTCGTCGGGAACGGCGTAGCCGACCGTATCCGGAATGTTGATCGTGCGAGCACCCGCCTTGATCGCGCTCTCGACCGTGCGGCAGAGGAAATCATGCTCGGTGCGCGAGCCATCCTCGGGCGACCATTCGACGTTGTCGCATAGGTTGCGCGCATGGCTGATGCTGTCGATGACCGTCTGATGGACCTGCTCCGGCGTCATCTGCAGCTTGTATTTCATGTGCAGCGGCGAGGTCGACAGGAAGCTGTGGATGCGCGGCCGCTTGGCGTGCTTGAGCGCCTCCCAGGCGCGGTCGATATCCATCCTTCCGGCGCGCGCCAGGCCGCACACCGTCGAATTCTTGAGGATCTTGGCGATCTCGCGGACCGCCTCGAAGTCGCCATTCGAGGCGATCGGGAAGCCGGCCTCGATGACGTCGACGCCCATCTCTTCGAGCAAGGTTGCGATCTTGATCTTCTCGTCGAGATTCATCGAGGCGCCGGGCGATTGCTCGCCGTCGCGCAGCGTGGTGTCGAAGATGATGACCCGGTCAGCCTTGAGGGTGGCGGCCTTGGCGGCCCCGGACTTGGCGGACGGTCGAGCGGCTCGCTTGATGGGTTTCTGCTGTTTCATGGTGGCGCTCATGGGAGAAAATCCTCGGTTGACGAATGGGAATGCCGGCCAAGTCTCCCCCGAGCACGCGTCGCACCGCGACGATTGCGCTCAGGGGACGCTAAGTCGAAGCGTCCCATCATCCCGCAGAATGGCGCCGAGCGAGACGCGCAGCGTGGCGGCGCGACGACGCCGCGGCGCCCCCGCTCTTTCGATCCGCCCCATCGCCCGACCCGTCATTGCCTTATCCCATCAATTACGGCATAGCGCCGGTCGTCTTGAAGCTATGGCGGTCATCGTTAATTTAGTGTTAATGGGTGGGGGTGAGGACCGCTGGCGCCGCGTTATCTCTAGCGCCTTTCGCCGCGGAATCGCAAGTTTTCTCTTAAGAATTATGAACGCCCCCGGTTCCGTCACCCGGTCCGTTGGCCTATGATCGGCCCCCTCGCCACTATGAGAAAAGGAACCCGATATGGGCAAGACGATCGAGCTCGCTGCCGCCGACGGGCATAAATTCGCCACCTATCGCGCCGACCCAAGCGGGAAGCCGCGCGGCGCCCTCGTCGTCGTGCAAGAGATTTTCGGCGTCAACGGCCATATGCGCAGGGTCACCGACGGCTTTGCCGCGGCGGGTTATCTCGCCCTGTCGCCGGCCCTCTTCGACCGCACCAAGCGCGGCGTCGAGCTCGGCTACGACCAGGCCGCCATTGCTACCGGGCGCGAACTGCGCGGCGCGGTCGGCGATGACGGGCCGCTCGCCGACATCCAGGCGACGATCGACCTCGCCGCCGGCGCCGGCAAGGTCGGGGTGATCGGCTATTGCTGGGGCGGCACCCTCGCCTATCTCGCCGCGACTCGGCTCAAGGGCCTCTCCTGCGCGGTCGGCTATTACGGCGGCGGAATCGCCGCCGCGGCAAGCGAGAAGACTCGCGTGCCGGTTATGTTGCATTTCGGCGACAGCGACCAGAGCATCCCGCTGAGCGACGTCGACAAGGTGCGCGCCGCCCATCCCGAAATTACCACCTATGTTTACAAGGCCGGGCACGGCTTCAACTGCGACGAGCGCGGCAGCTATGAGGCGGCGAGCGCCAAGACCGCCCTCGACCGCACCCTCGCCTTCCTGAAAGACCATATCGGTTGACCCTTGTCCTGAGCGACGACGAGCGCGCCATGGCGGCGGGGTTGCATGGCCCCGCCGTCGCGATGGCCGCGCGGATCCTTGGCGAGACGGCGGCGATGCTCGGCGCCGAGCGCCTCATCCGGGTGACCAGCTCGCACGTCGATGGCTGCCTCTATCACGGCGACAGCGGCACCCATTTCGCCGAGCGCCTCGCCGCCGAGGGCGGTCGCGTCGCCGTGCCGACCACGCTCAATGTCGGCGCGCTCGACCTCCTCCACCCCGGCCGCGTGCAGTTCGATCCGCGGACCGCCGAGATGGCGCGGCGCATGATGGTCGCCTACGAGGCGCTCGGCTGCAGCCCGAGTTGGACCTGCGCCCCCTACCAGGCCGGCCATCGGCCGCGACTCGGCGAGCATGTCGCCTGGGGCGAATCGAACGCGGTCGTGTTCTGCAACTCGGTGCTCGGCGCGCGCACCAACCGGCTCGGCGATTTCCTCGATATCTGCGCCGCGCTCTGCGCCCGCGCCCCCGATATCGGGCTGCACCGCGACAAGAACCGCCGGGCAAGGCTGGTCGTCGACGCGAGCGGGTTGTCGAACGGGCTGAAGCGACTCGACGCCTTCTATCCCGTGCTCGGCGCCTGGCTCGGCGCGGAGGCGGGCAGCGAGGTCGCCGCCATCACCGGCATGCCGGCACCGATTCCCGAGGATTGCCTGAAGGCGCTCGGAGCGGCAGCGGCCTCGTCGGGCGCGGTCGGCCTCTTCCACGTCGTCGGCGTCACGCCCGAGGCGCCCGATCTCGCAACGGCAACCGGCGGCCGCGAGAAGCTGCGCACCATCGCCCTCACCGCTGCGATGCTGCGCGCCGCACGCGACCGCCTTTCCACTGCCGCCGCCGGCACTGACCGCATCGACGCGGTCGCCGTCGGCAGCCCGCATTTCTCGGCCGGCGAGTTCGCCGCCCTCGACCGGCTGATCGGCGGCGGCCGTTTCGCCGTGCCGTTCTATGCCTGCACCAGCCGGGCCGCGCTCGGCGAAATCGAGCGCAGCGGCATGCTGGCGCGGCTCGTCGCCGCCGGCGTCGAGATCGTCACCGATACCTGCGTCGTCGTGGCGCCGATCCTGCCCAAGGCGGGCGGCGTGCTGATGACCAATTCCGGCAAGTTCGCCCATTACGCGACGCCCAATACCGGCTTCGCCACGGTCTATGGCAGCCTTGCCGATTGCGTCGCCTCGGCGCTGAGCGGCCGCATCACGCGCGACGAGTCCCTGTGGTCCTAGCCATGCTGGCACGGGGCACGGTCCTTATCGACGGCGCCGCCGAGGGAACGCTGCTGCGCCTCGTCGAGCCGATCAGCTTCTGGGGCGGCGTCGATCCGGCGACCTCGCGGCTGACCGATCCGCGCCACCCCCAGCACGGCGTCGCCATCGCCGGCACGGTGCTCGCCCTCGCGGCGCTGCGCGGCTCCTCCTCGTCGAGCGCGATCATGCTGGAGTTGCTGGCCCGCGGCATCGCCCCGGCCGCGCTGCTCCTCGGTGAGCCCGACGCAATATTGAGCCTTGGAATCATCGTCGGCCGCGAGATGGGCTATAAGGCGATTCCCGTCCTCGCCCTCGCGGCGGCCGAGCAGGCCCGTCTGCCGCAGGGCATGCTGCGCATTGCCCCGGGCGGCGCGATCAGCGCGGGCTGACGAATTCCAGCACGGCACCGTTGGCCTCCTCTGCCGGCACCAGCACCCGCCGATCTGGCAACACCTCGTGCGGGATCTGCCACGTCGTCAGATAGTCGACCGTCTTCTCGGGATCGCTCACCAACAGCGTCAGCAGCGCGATGAAAGGCGCCGCGCGTCGCGCGAGATCGATCTCGGGATGCATGGCGGCGAAATCCTCGGCGCTGGCGAAGAGAACGTGGTGACGGCCGATGCGCAGGGTCAATATATCGTCGGTGGTATGGACGCTGGCCGGGCCGAAGAGTCGCTCATAGGCCTCCTGCAGCGGCGCCGTCTCGTCGACGACCGCGGTGATGCCGAGCAGCCCGTTAGAGCCGTTGGCATGCTCCAGCCATTCCGGACGGCGCATCAGCTCGGGCGTCAGCTGCGCGCAGAGGAAGCTCGACAGCGCCGGCGTCTCCTCTCGCGGCAATGCTACGATGCTGAAGCGCGGCACCACCGTCCCCTCGGGCAGCTCAAGCTGGCGTCCGAGATCGCGCGGCACGTCGGGATGGAGGCGGAGCGCGCTCAGCGCAGCGACGGCAGCCGCGCTGTCGCCCGTCGCCCAGGCCAGCTTCATCGGCCCCTCGCCGGCGGCGAGGAACTCAGTGTATTCGGGATTGACGCGCTCGGACCCGACGATGCCGAAGAGCTCGATATAGTCGTGCGGAAACATGACGCAGTAATTGCCGGTACCGCGGCCGAGATGCTTGCCGCGCGGGCTCAAGGTGAAGCCGAGCCGCGTCCACCCCATGCGCGCGGCGTCGAGATCGCGCACGGCGAGCAGGATGTGGTCGATCCCCGTGATCCCGCTGCGGCTCATGTCCCGGTCTTCCGGCCGCGCCGCTCGGGGAAGAGCGCGAGGAGCCCGTCGGAAGAGGCCTTGCAGATGCCGCGCTCGGTGATGAGCCCTGACACCAGCCGCGACGGCGTCACGTCGAAGGCGTAGTTGGCGACCGCGCTGCCCTCGGGGATCAGCCGCACCGTGGCGATCTCGCCGCTGGCAAGGCGGCCGCTGATCTCGCTGACCTCGCTGCCATGGCGTTCCTCGATCGGGATCTCGCGCACGCCGTCATTGACGGTCCAGTCGATCGTCGGCGAAGGCAGCGCGACATAGAACGGCACGCCGTTGTCCCGCGCGGCGAGCGCCTTGAGATAGGTGCCGATCTTGTTGCAGACGTCGCCGCTCGCCGTCGTCCGATCGGTACCGGTGATGCAGAGATCGACCTTGCCGTGCTGCATGAGATGGCCGCCGACATTGTCGACGATGACGGTATGCGGCACGCCGTGCTGACCGAGCTCCCAGGCGGTCAGGCTGGCGCCCTGGTTGCGCGGCCGCGTCTCGTCGACCCAGACATGGACGGCGATGCCGTCGTCATGGGCACGGAAGATCGGCGCCAGCGCGGTGCCCCAATCGACGGTGGCGAGCCAGCCGGCATTGCAATGGGTCAGCACGTTGACCGCCTCGCCGGCTCGCTTGCGCGCGGCGGCTTCGCGGATGAGGGGCGCGCCATGCGTGCCGATGGCGCGGTTGATCGCTATATCTTCGTCGCAGATCGCGGCGGCGCGCTCATAGGCGGCGGTGAGACGCCGCTCGGGCGATATCGCAGCGAGGCTCCGCCGCATGTCGTCGAGCGCCCAGCGCAGATTGATCGCCGTCGGCCGGGTCGCCGCGAGCGCCGTGCAGGCGGCATCGAGTGCCGCATCAGAGGCATCATCACGCAAGGCTAGGCAGATGCCGTAGGCGGCGGTCGCACCGATCAGCGGCGCGCCGCGCACGTGCATCGCACGAATTGCCTCGGCCACCTCGGCGAGCGTCGTCAGCCGATCGGTGACGAGCTGGTGCGGCAGACGCCGCTGGTCGATGATGCCGACCGACCAGCCATCGGGCTCGAGCCAGATCGAGCGCATCGCCGTGTTGCCAACCTTCATGCCTTCGCTCCTCCGGGCTCGGCGACCTTGACGACGAGCTTGCCGAAATTCTTGCCTTCGAGGAGGCCGAGAAAGGCCGCGGGCGCCTTCTCCAGCCCGTCGACGATGTCCTCGCGGTATTTCACCTTGCCCTCGCGAATCCACGCCGCCATGTCGCGCAGGAAATCGCCCTGCTTGGCGGCAAAATCCCAGATGATGAAGCCGCGCACGAGGAGCCGCTTGCGCAGGATGGTGGCGATGTCGGGTCCGGGCGACGGGCCGCTGGCGTTGTACTGCGCGATGACGCCGCAGACCGGCACGCGGGCGAAATCGTTGAGCAGCGGCCACACCGCCTGCTGCACGGCGCCGCCGACATTCTCGAAATAGACATCGACGCCCTTGGGGCAGGCAGCGGCGAGCTGGGCGGCGAGATCGGGGACGCGGTGATCGATGCAGGCATCGAAGCCGAGCTCCTCGACGACGAAGCGGCATTTCTCCGTCCCGCCGGCGACGCCAACGGCGCGCGCGCCCTTGATCTTGGCGATCTGTCCCACTGCCGAGCCGACGGCGCCCGAGGCGGCCGCGACGACGACGGTTTCGCCCGGCTTCGGCTGACCGATCTCGAGGAGGCCGCAATAGGCCGTCATGCCCGGCATGCCGAGGATGCCGAGCGCCGTCGTGAGCGGCGCCGCCTTGGCGTCGAGCTTGCGCAAGCCGCCGCCGTCCGAGAGCGCGTAATCCTGCCAGCCGGCATAAGAGAGCACGATTTCGCCGACGGCGAATTTCGCGTTGCGCGAGGCGACCACCTCGGAGACCGTGCCGCCGACCATCGGCTGACCGAGCTCGGCCGGCTTGGCATAGGATTTCGCATCGCTCATCCGCCCGCGCATATAGGGATCGAGCGAGAGGTAGAGCGTGCGCAGCAACACCTGCCCCTCGCCCGGTTCGGGCACGGGACGCTCGACGAGCTCGAAATTGTCCGTGCCCGGCCGCCCCGTCGGGCGACTCTTGAGAAGAACCTGCCGGTTCGTCGCTGGAGCCATGACCACTCTCTTCAAACTAGAGGAATGCCTGTTAATAACAGCATTTTTACAGGCGACGCATTTCGGACATGCAACAAACGAGGGTGGAAGCCGCTACCCGGCGCGCATCGCCAAACCCACCCTCATCGCGACCTCCATCGTTTGCAACGAACCGGACATGAATTATATCCGATATGATACAGGCGTGCAAGCCCTAAATAGCGCCGGCGGACACAATACGCGCGCCGCTCGAAACCGTCGAACGGCAAGCGGCGGCCGGCTATGCTGCGCCCCACGCTCACCAGCAGCAAGGCGCCCGCCATGGCCAATGCGATCGATTTCTATTTCGACTTCAGCTCCCCCTACGGCTATCTCGCCAGCACCAAGATCGAGGCCGTCGCGGCGCGCCATGGCCGCATGGTGAGCTGGCGCCCCTTCCTCATCGGCGCGCTCTACAAGCAGCTCGGCTATACGCCGCTCGAGCAGCCTGGCAAGCGCGCCTATCTCTTGCACGATGTGCCGCGCAGCGCGCGCGAGATGGGGGTAAAATTGAGCTTCCCGCCGAGCTTCCCCGAGGCGCTCATCGCGCCGGCCCGCGCCGTCTACTGGATCGCCGACCAGAGCCCGGTCGCGGCCGGCGCCTTCGCCGCCGCCGC